>JBILYJ010000551.1:0-3649 GCA_044377795.1 Reyranella sp.
CGCTCGATCTACTGGGCCGGCCTCAACAAGGGCAAACGCTCGATCGCCGTCGACCTGCGCAATCCCCGGGGCCGCGAGCTGCTCACGGCGCTGATCACCGCGCCGGGCGAAGGCGCGGGCATCTTCACCACCAACATGCCGGCGCGCGGCTGGCTCGCCTACGAGGAGCTGGCGAAGAAGCGTGCCGACCTGATCGCGCTCAACATCATTGGCGCGCGCGACGGTTCGGCCCATGTCGACTACACCGTGAACGCCATCACCGGTTTTCCCATGGTCACCGGCCCGGTCGATCATGAAGGGCCGGTGAACGCCGTCTGCCCGCCTTGGGATCTCGCCGCCGCCTATGCCGGCGCCCTGTCGCTGCTGGCGGCTGAGCGTCACCGGCGCATGACGGGGCAGGGTCAGAAGATCGTGCTGCCGCTGCAGGACATTGCGCTCGCGACCACCTCGGCGCTGGGCTACATCGGCGAAGCGGTCGTTAACGATGTCGACCGGCCGCGCTTCGGCAACGAGATCTTCGGCACCTTCGGTCGTGACTTCCGCACGAAGGATGGCCGCTTCGTGATGATCTGCATCTTCTCGGATCGCCACGTCGATGCGCTCGCAGCCGCCGGTGGGTTCACGGACGCCTTCAGGAAGATCGAGGTCGAGACGGGTGTCGATCTCAAGAGCGATGCCGGCCGCTGGAACGCCCGCCAGCAGCTCATTGCCGTGATCGAGCCGTGGGTCGCCGCCCACGATGCAGCGGAAGTCTCGGCCGCCCTGAAGAAGGCCGGTGCGCTTTGGGCGCCTTACCAGACGTTCCGGGAGCTGGCCGCCGACAGGGCGAACGTGCTCGACAATCCGTTGTTCACCATCCTCGACCAGCCAGGCATCGGCCGCTATCCGGTCGCCGCCTCGCCGATGCAGTTCGGCGCGGTGCCGCGCCAGCTGCCGCAGCCGGCGCCCGTCCTCGGCCAGCATACGGACGAGATCCTGTCCGGTATCCTGGGCCTGCCCGGGCACGAGATCGCCCGGTTGCACGACGACAAGGTCATCGGTGGCCCCCGATAGGATCCTCATCGCCGGCGGCGGCATCGGCGGACTGGCGACGGCGCTGGCGCTCGCCCAGAAGGGCATCGCCTCGCAGGTGCTGGAGAAAGCGAGCCGACTGGGCGAGATCGGCGCCGGCATCCAGCTCGGGCCCAACGCCTTCCATTGCTTCGACCGGCTCGGTGTCGGCGAGGCGGCGCGCGGCATGGCGGTCTATATCGACCAGCTGCGGCTGATGGATGCGCTGGCCGACGGCGAGATCTGTCACATCGACCTCGGCGAGAGATTTCGTGCCCGCTTCGGCAATCCCTACGCCGTCGTCCATCGCGGCGACCTTCATGGCGTGCTGCTGAAAGGCTGTCAGGATCATCCGCTGATCGAGCTGCGCACCAGCGCCGAAGTCACCGGCTACGATCAGGATGGGTCCTCGGTCGTCACCCGGCTGCGCAACGGCGAGACGGTCACGGGGCGCGCCCTGATCGGCGCCGACGGGCTGTGGTCGAACGTGCGGGCACAGGTGACCAATGACGGGCCGCCGCGCGTGTCGGGACATACGACCTACCGCTCGGTGATTCCGACTGACCAGATGCCGGAGGATCTGCGCTGGAACGCCGCGACGCTGTGGGCCGGGCCGAAGTGCCACATCGTCCACTATCCGCTATCGGGGTGGAAGCTCTTCAATCTCGTCGTGACCTATCACAACCACGCGCCCGAGCCCGTCGCCGGCAGGCCGGTCGATACGGAAGAGGTCCGCAAGGGCTTCACGCATGTCTGCGAACGGGCACAGAACATCATAGACCGTGGCCGGGACTGGCACATGTGGGTTCTCTGTGACCGTGATCCGGTCGACCGCTGGGTCGATGGGCGGGTGGCACTGCTGGGAGACGCTGCACACCCTATGCTGCAGTACATGTCACAGGGAGGCTGCATGGCGATGGAGGATGCCGTGTGCCTCGCCGATTCGCTGTCCCACAGCGATTCCATCGAGGCCGGTCTCGTCACCTATCGCGATCGCCGCGTCCTGCGCACGGCAAGAACACAGCTGATGTCCCGCGCCATGGGCGACCACGTCTATCATCCGGCCGGCCCGCACGCGGCGCTGCGCAACGCCATGATGGGCGCCCGAACGCAGGACCAGTGGCTCGATACGCTCGATTGGCTTTACGGCGGCAACGGCCTCGGCTAGGGCTGCAGCTTCGTAGGGTGGGTCAGCGGAGTTTCAGGGATGCGCCACGTCTTCTTCGTCCTCGCCTTGCTGTGCACCGCACTGAGCGCGGGCATCTTCTATTCCTTCTCGACCATCGTCATGCCGGGGCTCGATCTCGGCGGCGCCATGTCGGCCGTGAATTCGATGCATGGCATCAACATCGTCGTGCGCAGCCCGATCTTCGCTGTCGTCTTCTTTGGCGCCCTCATCCTGCCGCTCCTGGCGGCGCTGGGCGCCCGTTCGGCCGGGCATCGCGGCGCGGCGCGCCTCGCGGGCCTCGCCGCGCTGATCCATGCCGCCGCTGTGATCGGTGTCACCCTGCAAGTCAACGTGCCGCTGAACGAGACCCTGGCCACCGTGGCGGGCGCCGACGCCAATGCGGCGAGCTACTGGAAGGACTTCTCGGTTCCGTGGGCGCTGTGGAACCACGTCCGCACGCTCGGCGCGATCCTGGCCTTCCTCTGCCTGCTCGGCGCCTGGGCGGTCGACCTGACGTCGGCCGGCCGTCGGTCCTACGGTCTGCGCTGATCGCGGACCGTCACCCCGAGGGACGTCAGATGATGACGTCCTCGTGCATCGCGGCAATCAGGCCTGGATTGTCGCGATAGTCGACGTGCACGCCGACCAGCACCGGACCTTCCATTGCCATCGCCTTGCGCAGCACCGGGCCGATCTCGTCGGCGTCCTTGATCATCAGGCCCTGCGCGCCCATCGACTCGGCGAACTTCACCAGGTCCACGGGGCCGAAATGGACGCCTGAATCCCGGCCGTAAGCGGCGACCTGCTGAATGCCCACCATGTTGTAGCTGCCGTCGATCCAGACGAGATGCACGAAGTTGCACTTGAGGCGCACGGCCGTCTCGAGTTCGACGGCGGAGAACAGGAAGCCGCCATCGCCCGACACCGACAGAACCTTGCGGCCGGGCTCGGCGAGGCAGGCGGCGATTCCCCAGGGCAGGGCGACGCCCAAGGTCTGCTGTCCGTTGCTGATCAGGATCTGGCGCGGCCGGTGGCTGATGAGATGCCGCGCCATCCAGATGTGGAACGAGCCCATGTCGGAGCAGAGGGTCACATCCTCGTCGATCAGCTTCTGCAACTCGTGCACCAGCCGTAGCGGATGGACCGGGGCGCCGGTGCGTTTGGCCGCCTCTGCGGCCACCGTTGCGCGCTCGCGCTGGATTTCGGCCAGCAGCTCCGATTGCGTCGGGCGATCCTTGGGTTGCAACAGCGCCGAGAGGGCGCGCAGGGTGGCGGCGCTGTCGCCCATGAGCTCGATGTCCGGCCGGTAACACTGGTCGTAGTCGGCCGGGATGCAATCGATGTGGATCAGCTTGCGCGTGCGTCCGGCATTCCAGAGCGCGGGGTCGTATTCCACGGGATCGAACCCCACGGTGATCACGACGTCGGCCT
>JBILYJ010000552.1:0-3636 GCA_044377795.1 Reyranella sp.
CGCCATGAGCGACAAGCTCCAGCCCCTGAGCGACGCCGAACTGCAGGCGATGCTCGATCATTCGCCGTTCATCTCCTTCCTCGGCCTCAAGGTCACCGAAGCGGACCCGGTGAAGGAACGCGTCACGATGGAATGCGAGATGCGCCCCGAGTTCGAGCGCGGCAAGGGCACCGGCCAGTGGCACGGCGGCCCGCTTGCGGCGGTCATCGACACCGTTGGCGACTATGCGCTGATCATGGCGCTGCGGCGTGGCCTGCCGACCATCAACTTTCGCGTCGACTACCTGCGGCCCGCGATCAAGACCAAGCTCATCACGACGGCCACGGTCCGCCGCAATGGCAAAAGCGTCGGCGTCGTCGATGTCGACGTGTTCAACGACAAGATGGTGCTGCTGGCGATCGGTCGCGCGACCTACTCGACGCTGCCGGCCTAGGCCACACGGTATGAAGTTTGCTTGGGCTGACTTGGGGATTGGGAAACGGAGGATTTCATGACGATCAAGGTTTCACGCCGCGTTTTCGGTACGGGTATCGTTGCTGCGGGTCTGGTCGGCACCTCGGGACAGTCTTTCGCGCAGGGCACGCCCAGACGGGGCGGCACCCTGGTAGCGACCTGGGGCGGCGGCGAGCCGCAGGCCTGCTACGTGCCGGCCGGCGGCGGCTCGAGCCCGACCTTCTCCTCGTCGAAGCTGTTCGAGCGGCTGGCCCGGCGCAAGATGGACGGCGCATTCGAAGGAGTGCTGGCCGAATCGTGGAAGCCATCGGCCGACTTCAAGACCTACACGGTGAAGATCCGCAAGGGCGTGAAGTTCCATGACGGCAAGGACATGACGGTCGACGACGTCGTCTATTCCGTCAGCGAGATCTGGAAGAAATACGCCGCCGCGTCGGCGCTGACCGATTTCGCGGGCATCGAGGCGCCCGACGCCGAAACGGTCGTCTTCAAGTACAATAATCCGACACCGGAATTCTTCTTCGCGTCGACCCTGTGCGGCATCGTCTCCTACATCGTACCGAAGCACATCTATGCCGGCAGCGATCCGGTCACCAATCCGGCGAACAACGCGCCGATCGCCACGGGTCCGTGGAAGTTCAAGGAGTGGGTGCGCGGCAGCCACTTCGAATATGTGAAGAACGAGAACTACTGGAAGAAGGACGAGCCCTATCTCGACCGCCTGATCATCCGCTACGTGCGCGACCCGGCCGGCCGGGCCGCGGCGATGGAGGCGGGCGACATCCAAATCGGCGTGTTCAACCCCGTGGCGCCGCCGGACATCAAGCGCCTGACCGCAACCGGCAAGTTCGTCGCCACCCCCAGGGGCTACGAGGAAGCGGTCTGGTCGACGACGCTCGAATGCAACATGCGCAATCCGGTCTTCGCCAAGCGCGAGGTCAGGCAGGCCATGTTCCATGCGATCAATCGCGAGTTCATCGCCAAGACGGTCTACTATGGCTATGCGCGGCCGGGCACGAGCCCGATCTACTCCCCCAACAAGGAGTTCTTCACCGCCGACACGTTCAAGACCGGCTTCGATCCGAAGAAGGCGGCCGCCCTGCTCGACGCGGCCGGCTTCCCGAAGAAGGCCGACGGCAAGCGCTTCACCCTGAACCTTCTCTCGGCAGGCTGGTTCCAGGAAAACGGCAAGGTCGGCGCCTACGTGAAGCAGGCCCTCGAGGATGTCGGCGTCGGCATCAATCTCACGGTTCCGGACCGTCCGACTTCCATCAAGCGCATCTACACCGATTACGATTACGACCTGGCGATCTCCAACCAGGCCAACCCGTCCGAGCCGGTGCCGTCGACCACGCAGTACTTCACGACCGATGGCATCCTGAAGGGCGTGCCCTTCCGCAACGCCTCGGGCTATTCCAATCCCGACGTCGACAAGCTGGTCGCCAGCATCAAGGTCGAGACCGATCCGGCCAAGCGCAAGGCGCTGGTCTTCGAGTTCCAGAAGATCACCACCCAGGAAGCCCCGCTGCTGCCGCTGGTCGAGCTGGAGTCGATCACCCTGGCCAGCACCAAGGTCCAGAACCACTCCAACGATCCGAACTTCCTCGCGGCAAGCTGGGGAGACCTATGGCTGGCGAGCTAGTCTCGCCGACGCCCGCCCTTCGCGGCTCCGCCCGGCGCACGGCGGCGCTGCGGCTCCTGCGGCGACGGCTGATCCAGGCCGTCCCGCTGATGCTGGGCGTGGTGATCATCAATTTCTGCCTGATCCAGATGGCGCCGGGCAGCTTCCTCGAACTGATGACGGCCGAGAACCAGGTGAGCGACCCGGCGACGGTCGCCCTGCTGCGCAAGACCTACGGGCTGGACGATCCGGTTTGGATGCAGCTGCTGAAGTACATCTGGGCGCTGCTGCATTTCGACTTCGGCTTCTCCTATCGCCAGAACATGCCGGTCATCCAGGCGATCTGGATCCACCTGCCGGCGACGGTCCTGCTGATGGTGTCGAGCATAGCGCTGGCGATCTCGATCGGCGTGGCGGCGGGCGTCGTCGCCTCGATGAAGGTCCGCACCTTCTGGGACAGCCTGGTCTCGGTCGCCGCCATGTTCTTCTACGCCGCGCCCAGCTTCTGGCTCGGCATCATGATGATCGTGCTTTTCTCGGTGAAGCTCGGCTGGCTGCCGGTCGGCGGCATGATGAAGATCGGCGGCGCCTCCAGCGGCACCTGGGCCGGCGTGCTGGACATCCTGCACCACCTGATCCTGCCGACGCTGGCCCTGGGCCTGTTCTATGCCGCGATCTATACCCGCGTCATGCGATCCTCGATGCTCGAGGTGGCGCAGCTCGACTTCGTGCGCACGGCCCGCGCCAAGGGGCTGAGCCGCAACAAGGTCACGATCCACCACGTGCTGCGCAATGCGCTGCTGCCGGTGGTCACGATCCTCGGCGTGCAGATGGGCACCGTGCTGGCCGGCAGTGTCGTGATCGAGAGCGTGTTCAGCTGGCCGGGCGTCGGCTCGCTGCTGTTCGACAGCGTGAGTTCGCGCAACTACCCGGTCGTGCTCGGCATCATGGTGCTGGGCTCGCTGGTGGTCATCGCCGCCAACATCGCGGTCGACCTCATCTACATGTGGCTCGACCCGCGCATCGAGATCCGCTGATGCAACGCTTCGAGTTTCCCCGCTTTGAGTTCGTGGGCCGCTTCGCCCGCAATCGCGGCGCCCTGGTCGGCGCCTGCCTGATCCTGGTCGTCGCGCTCATGGCGGTCTTCGCCTCGGTCTTCTTCCCGACCGACCCGCTGCGCATCGTCGGCCTGCCCGAACTGTGGCCCGGCGAGGACCCCGAGTTCCCGCTGGGCACCGATTCGCTGGGCCGCGACATCCTCTCGATGATCGTGCACGGCGCGCGGGCGACGCTTCTGATCGGCCTGTTCGCCTCGGCGGTCGCCACGATCATCGGCGTGGGCGTCGGCGCCATCGCCGGCTATTTCGGCGGCTGGATCGACGAGATCGCGATGCGCGTGGCCGAGCTGTTCCAGACCATCCCGAACCTGATCTTCGTGCTCACCATCGTGGTCATCCTGGGCTCGACCCTGACCAACATCGTGATCGCCATCGGCATCGTGAGCTGGACGCCGATCGCGCGCATGACCCGGGCGGAATTCCTGTCGCTGCGCGACCGCGAGT
>JBILYJ010000096.1:0-13915 GCA_044377795.1 Reyranella sp.
GCTGCCCTTCATCCGTCGCAAGGTGCTGGAGGCCGCCCATCTCGCCAACGCGGTGCAGACCATCGTGTCGACGCCCAAGCCCGGCTCCAACCACATGGCCGTCAGCCACGCGACTGTTGATGGGGGTGGCGGTGAGGCTTTCGGCTTCGAATGCGCGCCCGACGAGACATTCTGGATCGCGCCCGACCGCGGCCTCTATGTGCACGCCAATCACTGGATCGCCGACCCGGCGCGCGCCAAGCTGAAGGATACCGGCCTCGCCGAGACACCGGACTCGATCTATCGCGACAAGCGGGTGCGCGACCAGCTCTCGCCCAAGCGCGGCAAGCTCACCTTGGAAGATTTCCGTCAGGCCTTCTTCGACGACTGGGGCACGCCGCACTCGGTCTGCCGCCCGCCGCGGATGAACACGCGCGGCGTCATGACAGCCACGACAGCGATGATCCTGATGCGGCCGGCCGAGGGTCACCTCGAAGCCTGCCCGATGCCGGCGTTGAACCGCCAGTTCACGACCTACAAGCTGACCCCGGACCGCACCGCGCAGAAGCAGGCGGCGGAGTAGTCAGCGGAAACGATTTGGGGCGGCTAAAAAGTCCGTCGTCCTGAGCGAAGCGCCGAAGGCGCACAGTCGAAGGACCTCTTTTCGCTTCGACACTTTGTGCGTCGGAAAAGAGGTCCTTCGACTACGCCGCCCTGTGGCGGCTCCGCTCAGGACGACGGACTTTTTGTAACGGGCTTTATCCGAGCTACCCCGGATACCAGGCCGGCTTGCGCTTCTCCCTGAAGCTTGCGAGGCCTTCGGTGGCTTCGTCCTGCTGGCGCGTGCGGGCGTGTTCGTCGATCAGGTCGCGCAGCTCGCCCTCGTCGACGAAGGCACGCGCAGAGGCCAGCGAGCGCAGCTTGGTCGCGGTGGTGGCGCGCGGCGCATTCATCAGGACCGACTCGACGATCTTCTCGCCGGCTTCGGCCAGGCCGCCCACCGGGCAGACTTCGTGCACCAGGCCGAGACGGCGGGCCTCGTGGGCGCCGAAGCGCTCGCCGGTCAGCGCGTAGCGGCGCGTCTGACGCAGCCCGATTGCCTGACAGAGCTGCGGCAGGATGATGCCCGCCATCAGACCCCAGCGCGTCTCGCTGATGGAGAAGAGCGCGTCCTCCTGGGCCACGACGACGTCGCAGGCCGCCGCGATTCCGGTGCCGCCGCCGAAGCAGCCGCCCTGGATCAACGCCAGCGTCGGGACGGGGCAGGTGTCGAGGCGCTTCACGGCTTCGGCCGTCAGACGGCTCACCTTCTCGTTCTCGGCGGGCGACTGCGTGGCGACGGCGGTGATCCACGACAGATCGGCGCCGGCCTGGAAATGCTTGCCGTTGCCGCGCAGCACGACGATGCGCAGGCGGCTCTCGGCCCCCAGCGCATCCATCGCGTCGTGCAGGCCCTGGATGAGGTCGCCGTTGTAGGCGTTGTTCACCTTGGGCCGGTTCAGCGTGACGGTGGCCACGCCGCGGCGGTCGATCTCCCAGAGGACGGTATCGTTCGACATCGAAATCACTCGGCCTTCAGGTAGCTGTCCTTGAGCGCGATCTTGCCGTCCTTCACCTCATAGAGGTCGATGCCGTAGCGATCGAACGGCTTGCCGGCATGGTCGATGCCGGTGGCGCGGAAGGTCCCGAACAGCTTGTCGCCGGCGCGATGGATGCTGGCCTCGGAGAAGCGCACCTCGCGATGCGCCGTGCTCTTGTCGGCGAAGTGCGCGCGCAGCGCCTCCTTGCCCTTGAGCACACGCCCGGCCGGTGCGCCGCCGGCATTGAGGCGCCATTCGAAATCGTCGGTCACGCAGTCGGCGATTGCGTCGACATCGGCCTTGTTGAAAGCCTTGCCGAAGCGGCGGAACAGGTCGTCGATGGCGTCGGGCATGGGATCCTCCTCTGGTCTATTTGGTCTTGAGCAACGAGCCGAAGCAGAGCGCGATGTCGTTCTTCACGCCGGCCTGGGTGACAGTCGAGAGATCGGAGCGCGCGGTCTTGCAGCCAGAAGCCATGACCTCGATTTCCCGCGCCACCACGTCGCCGCGATAGCGCAGCACGCGGCTTTCGGTCGAGCCACTGGGATGGATGGTCATGATCAGGGTCGGGGCGCTTTCGGGCGAGGTCTTCTCGTCGGGCGAATATTCCAGGGTCGAGATATTCGTTTCGTGCCCGGCACGGCGCAGGGCGTCGACGGCGGTGTCGAGTTCGGGCCGGATGATGTCGCGGCACTTGACCCAGAAGGCCTGCACGAAAAGGTCGGTCTCGGTGTCCATGTTTTCTCCCTAGATTGTTGGATGGACCCTAGCACCTAAATCCCTGGCCCTAAATCTCCCACGGCGGTGGCGAGAACTTCTCCAGAATGAAGTCGATGAAGGCCGTCACCTTGGGCGCGAGATGGCGACGATGCGGGTAGACGGCATGGATCGGGATCGGCTGCTCGGCGCGGAACTCCTCCAGCAGGGAGACGAGTTCTCCGTTCTTGATGGCGGTGGCGACGGTGAGGCGGGTCAGGCGCACGATGCCCAGCCCCTGAAGCGCCAGCCGCATCTGGGCTTCGCCCTCGGTGACGGCGACCCGGCCGCCGACCTCGATCTCGCGGATCTCGCCATCGATGCGGAACGGCCAGCGGTTGAGGTAGGTGCGGTCGCGCGAGACGATGCAGTTGTGGCGCGTGAGATCCTCGGGCCGCTGCAGGGGTCGCCGGTTCCTCAGGTAGGACGGCGAGGCGCAGACCAGGCGCACATCCTCGCCGATCTTGCGCGCCATGAAGCTGGTGTCGGCCAGCCGCCCGATGCGGATCGCCACGTCGACGCCTTCCTCGATCATGTCGACGACCCTGTCGGTCGGCATCAGCTCGAGCTGCAGCAGCGGATAGCGTTCGAGGAACTCGGCGATGACGGGTGCCAGCTGGTGGGTCGAGAAGGCCAGCGACGTCGTGACCTTCAGCAGCCCGTGCGGCGTGCCGCTTTGCCGGCTGATCTGGTTCTCCAGGGTCTCGATCTCGCCCACGATGCGCCGCGCCGCGGCGTAGAAGGCCTCGCCCTCCTCGGTAAGGCTGATCGCCCGCGTCGTCCGTTGCAGCAGCCGGACGCCCAGTCGGGTTTCGAGCCGGGTCACCAGCTTGCTGACGGCCGACGGGGTTAGGCCGAGGCTCGGCGCGGCGGCTGAAAAGCCTTTCGAATCAACGACCCGGACGAAGGCCGCCATCTCGCTTGCGTGATCGATCATTGCGCTATTGATGAAAGGAATTCATGAGTGTTCGTAATACACTCTGTATTAACCGCTGAGAAGAATGGAATTAAGTTCCTTTCAACCCTTGGAGGTCTTCATGTTCACCGTTTCCTACCCGACCATCGCAGAACGCCGCGCTCTTGAGGCACATGCTCACCGCCTGCGTGGCGCCGCCGTGGCAGGGCTTATCCGCAACTTCACCCGCTGGGTTTCCGCCGCGGCCCGCTGAACGTGGCCATGGGCGGGATCTGGGCGCAGTACGCCCGCTACAACCGGCTGGCCAACGAGACGCTGTATGAGGTCTGCGCCAGTCTTTCCGGGGCAGAGTATCGTCGCGATCTCGGGGCGTTCTTCGGCAGCGTGCACGGCACGCTGAACCATCTCCTGCTGGGTGACCGCATCTGGATGGCCCGGTTCGAAGGCGGCTCGCACGTCTCGACCGACCTCGGCGCCACCCAGTTCGAGGATTTCGCGGCGTTGCGCGCCGAGCGCGAGCGTCTCGACCGCCACATGGAGCATTTCTTCGCGAACCTGCCCGAGGGTTTCGAGCTGGGGAGCGTGCGCTACGTCAACAATTCGGGTTTCGACACCGAGGACCCCTGGTCGGTGATCCTGCCGCATTTCTTCAATCACCAGACCCATCACCGGGCGCAGGTCCACACGCTGCTCTCGCAGCTCGGCCACAAACCCCCGGTGCTGGATCTGCACCGCGTGCTGAGGCCAGACCCGACGTGACGAAAAAACCTCCGTCGTCCTGAGCGGAGCCGCCCGCAGGGCGGCGCAGTCGAAGGACCTCTTTTCCGGCGCACGGTGTGTCGAAGCTAAAAGAGGCCCTTCGACTACGCTTCGCTCCGCTCAGGGCGACGGTGCTTTTGTATCGCCGATTCCTTCCCGACACCCGCCGCCGTCAGCAGCACCATTGCCGCCTCGCGCGCCGCTGCCGCGACCTTCGGATCGCCGCGCACGATGGCGGCGGCGATGGCGCCGTCGATCAGGATTTGCAGCTGCATCGACAGCGCCTCCGCGTCATTGATGCCGAGCTGCACCAGAAGTCCCTGAAACCAAACCCGCCGCTGTTCCTTGAACGCGAGCGCGATCTTGTTGGCCGCGTGGGCCGGCTCCTTGAGCTCGGCGACGGCGTTCACGAAGGGGCAGCCCCGGAACACGCCGGTCGCGATGGTGCGTTCGAGACGGTCGAAGGCGCCCATGATCTGTTCCAGCGGCGGCCGGTCGGAGGGCGGCGCGGGTTTCAGCCGGCGCGACAGGTAGGCCACGATCAGGTCGTCCTTCGACGGAAAGTGGTTGTAGAGCGTGCGCTTGCTGATGCCGATCTCGGCCGCGATCGTGTCGACCCCGACGGCGCGAATGCCCTGGCCGTAGAACAGCCGGTCGGCGGTCTCGAGGATGCGCTCCTGCATCGCTGCCCTGACGTCCGCTCTCGCCATGATGCCTTGACCCCCTGCCGGCAAGCTCCGTAGATTACACCGATCTGTGTATATTCCGGAGGGCGTGCCATGACCATTCTAAAGGAATTGCGGCCCGTCCTGCCGATCCTGATCGGCGCCTCGGTCATGTTGAGCCTCGGCATGGGCGTACGCCAGAGCTTCGGGCTGGTGATGCCGCCGCTGACGCGCGACATCGCCCTCACGGTCTCCGACTTCGCGCTGGCCATGTCCGTCCAGAACCTCGCCTGGGGCTTCCTGCAGCCGATTGCGGGCGCGCTGGCGGTGCGCCTGGGATTCCGGCCCATCATGATCGGCGGGGCGGCACTCTACGTTGCCGGACTCGGCCTGTTCGCCAGGGCGGACGGCCTGACCGGGGTGATGCTGGGGGGCGGCGTGCTGATCGGCATGGCGCTGGCCTGTACCGCCTCGTCCATCTCGCTCGCCGTGGGTGCCCGCGCCGTACCCGTCAAGTCGCGCAGCTTCGTGCTGGGGGCCATCACGGCGACAGGATCGCTGGGGGCGCTGCTCTCCGCGCCGCTCGGCCAGACGCTCACGACCGAATTCGGGTGGCGCGCCGGGCTGCTGGGTTTCCTCGCGCTGATAATCTTCATGCTGCCGGCGGCCTGGATCGCCGGCCGGGTCGACCGCCTGTCGACACCGGTACCTGCCACGGGCGACATCAGCGCCACCTCGCCGCGCGTGGCGCTCGCGGCCGCACTGCGCCATCCGTCGTTCCTGGTGATGACGGCGGCCTATTTCGTGTGCGGCATGCAGCTCCTGTTCATCACCACGCACCTTCCGTCCTATCTCGCGATCTGCGGCATGGATCCGTCGCTCAGCGCCGGTGCGCTGGGCGCGATCGCGCTGTTCAACGTCTTCGGCAGCCTGTTCTTCGGCTGGGCCGGCGGCCACTGGTCCAAGCTCGGCCTGCTGGGCGGCATCTATATCGCCCGCTCGATCGTGCTCGCCTGCTACTTCGTGATGCCGCCGACGCCGGCCAGTACGCTCGTCTTCGCGTCGGCCATGGGCTTCCTGTGGCTGGGGGTCGGGCCGCTGGTCGCCGGATCGGTGGTCGAGATGTTCGGCCTGCGCTGGCAGGCGATGATCCAGGGCGTCGCCTTCATGAGCCACCAGGTCGGCAGCTTCGTGGGCGCCCTGGGCGGCGGTCTCCTGTTCGACGCGCTGGGCTCCTACGACCTCGCCTGGCGCCTGGGCGTTGCGATGGGGCTCACCGCCGGCATCGTGCAGGTGGCGTTCGCCTTGATGCGCCCGCCACCCGCGCCGAGACCTATTGCGGCTTGAAGTCCGGCTTGATGTCCTGCTTGCGCCACTTGAAGCGCAGCTCGGCCAGACCGACGCAGAGCACGTAGAAGACCGGCGTGAAGATCAGGCCGAAGATCGTCACGCCCAGCATGCCCGAGAACACCGCGGTCCCGAGCGACTGGCGCATCTCCGCGCCGGCGCCGGTGCTGATGACCAGCGGCACCACGCCCAGGATGAAGGCCAGCGAGGTCATCAGGATCGGACGCAGGCGCGTCTTGGAGGCCGTGACGGCCGCGTCGAAGCGGTTCATGCCCTGCTCGTGCGCCTGCTTGGCGAACTCCACGATCAGGATGGCGTTCTTGGCGGCCAGCCCCACCAGCACGACCAGGCCGATCTCGACCAGGACGTTGCGGTCGAGGCCGCGGATGTTCACGCCGATCATGGCCGCCAGAATGCACATCGGCACGATCAGGATGACGGCGAGCGGCAGCAGCCAGCTCTCATAGAGCGCCGCCAGCAACAGGAAGACGAACAGCACGGCCAGGCCGAAGGCCAGGATCGCGGTGTTGCCCGCCAGCTTCTCCTGCAGCGCGATCTCGGTCCATTCGAAGCCGAATCCCGACGGCAGCACCTTGTCCGCCAGCGCTTCCATCGTGGCGATGCCCTGCCCCGAGGAGTAGCCGCGCTGCAGCGCCACCTGCACCTCGGCCGCCGGGTAGAGATTGTAGCGGGCCACGCGGTAGGGGCCGGTGATGTCCTCGAAGGTCGCGACGGCGCCGATCGGGACCATCTCGCCGCTCACGCTGCGCGTCTTCAGGTTCTCGACGTCGCGCAGGGTGAGGCGATAGGGATCGTCGGCCTGCACGGTCACGCGGTAGGTGCGGCCGAGGATGTTGAAGTCGTTGACGTAGGCCGAGCCCATGTAGGCTGACAGGGTCTCGAACACGCGCGCGATCGGCACGCCGAGCTGCTCGGCCTTGGTCCGGTCGATGTCGGCGAAGATCTGCGGCGTGCGCGTATTGTAGAGCGTGAACGCCTGGGTGAGGCCGGGCGTCTGTCCGGCCGCGCCGGCGAGGGCCCAGGTCGCGCCTTCCAGGGCCGTCAGCCCGCGCGAGGCGCGGTCCTGCACGTAACCCTTGAGGCCGCCGCCGGTGCCGATGCCCGGCACGGAGGGCGGCTCCAGGACGAACACGAAGGCTTCGCGCAACGCGAACATCTGCCCGCGCAGATCGGCCAGGATCATGTCCTTGGTGATGCCCGGCCGTTCCTTGAACGGCTTCAGGGTGACGAAGATCACACCCGTGTTGGGGGCGTTTGTGAAGGTCGCGCCGTCGAAGCCGACGAACGAGACGGCGTTCGCGACACCGGGGCGCGACAGGATGATTTCGCTCGCCTTGCGGACCAGCGCGTCCGACCGCTCGAGCGTCGAGCCGGCGGGAAGCTGCATGGCCGCAATCAGGTAGGAGCGGTCGAGCTGCGGTACCAGGCCGGTCGGAGTCGATACCAGGAGGTGCTGGGTGACCGCCAGGAGGCCGGCATAGATCACCAGCATGATGCCGCCCATGCGGATCAGCCGAGCCGTCATGCGCCCGTAGAAGTTCGAGAGCGCCTCGAAGCCGCGGTTGAACAGGCCGAAGAACCAGTGGACCGGCCAGGCAAGGCGATCCAGCAGACCGGGCTTGGGCTTCTCGGCATGCGACAGAGCATGCGATTTCAGTAGCAGTGCCGCCATCGCAGGCGAGAGCGTCAGCGACACGAAGGCCGAGATCGCCGTCGAAGCCGCGATCGTGATGGCGAACTGCTTGTAGAAGGTGCCCTGCAGGCCGGTGATGAAGGCGGTCGGCAGGAACACCGCGATCAGCACCAGCGAGATCGCGATCAGCGCACCGCCGACCTCGTCCATGGTTTTGTGCGCGGCCTCCTTGGGGGACATGCCCTGCGTCAGGTAGCGCTCGACGTTCTCGACCACGACGATGGCGTCGTCGACCACGATGCCGATCGCCAGCACCAGGCCGAACAGCGACAGGGTGTTGAAGGAGATGCCCACCGCGGCCATCACGGCGAACGATCCGATCAGCGAGACCGGAATGGCGAGGATCGGGATGATCGCGGCGCGCCAGGTCTGCAGGAACAGGATCACGACGACGACGACGAGGATCACGGCCTCGAACAGCGTCGTGATGACGGCGTCGACGGAGGCCTGGATGAAGGTCGTGGGATTGTAGACGATCGTGTAGTCGAGACCGGCCGGGAAGCTCTTCTTCAGCCGCTCCATCTCGGCGATGATCGCGTCCGAGGTGGAGAGCGCGTTGGACCCCGGGCGCTGGAAGATGCCGAGGGCGGTGGCCGTCTTGTTGTTGAGATAGGCGTTCAGCGTGTAGTCCTGCGCACCCAGCTCGACGCGCGCGATGTCGCGCAGGCGGGTCACCGAGCCGTCCGGCTCGGCCCGGATCACGATGTTCTCGAACTGCTCGGGCGAGCTCAGCCGTCCCAGGGTGCGCACCGACAGGGTGAACCCGCCCGGCGACACCGCCGGGGCCTGGTTGACAGCGCCAGCCGCCACCTGAAGGTTGGCCGCCCGCAGCGCCAGCACGACTTCGCCCGCCGTGAGGTTGCGCGCGGCGACGCGGGCCGGGTCGAGCCAGATGCGCATCGAGTAGTCGCGGCCGCCGAACACCAGCACGTTGCCGACGCCGTCGACGCGGGTCAGCACGTCCTTCACGTAGAGCGTGGCATAGTTGGAGATGTACTGCTGGTCGCGGCTGCCATCGGGCGAGACCATGTGCACGACCATCATCAGGTCGGGCGAGGCCTTGCGGACGACGATGCCGAGACGCTGCACATCCTCGGGCAGGCGCGGCTGGGCGACCGCGACGCGGTTCTGCACCAGCACCTGCGCCTGGTCGATGTCGACACCGGGCTTGAACACGACGTTGATCGACAGACGGCCGTCACCGGTCGACTGCGACTCGATGTAGAGCATGTCGTCGACGCCATTGACCTCGAGCTCGATCGGCGTGGCGACCGTCTCGGCGATCACCTCGGCCGACGCGCCGGGATAGGTCGCGGTGATGTTGACGGTCGGCGGCGCGATCTCGGGATACTCGGCCACGGGAAGACCGCGCTGGGCGATGAAGCCCACGATCACGATGATGACCGAGAGCACCGATGCGAAGATCGGCCGGTCGATGAAGAAATGTGAAAAGCGCATGGGGGGCCCTTACCTGGCCTTGGCGACGATCTCGCCCTTCTGGGGCACGACCTTCGCACCCGGCCGCACCATGGGATTGGCCAGACCGTCGAGCACCACCTTGTCGGTGGGCGCGAGGCCGGAGCGGATCACCCGCAGTCCGTCGACGATCGTGCCCAGCGTCACGGGCTTGGCCTGCACCACGCCGTCGTCGCCGACGGTGAAGACGATCTTGCGGGCCTGGTCGGAGATGATGGCCGAGTCGGGGACCAGCAGCGCGTCGTATTCGCCGCCGAACAGCTGCAGGCGGCCGAAGATGCCCGGGGTCAGCAGCTGGTCCTTGTTGTCGACCAGGGCGCGGACACGGATCGTGCCCGAGCGCGCGGTCATCGCATTGTCGACGAAGTCGACCTTGCCGGTCCGCTTCCAGTCGGTCTCGTCGGAGAGCCGGATGCGGACGGGATTGGCGCCGTCGCGCGAGGAGGCGAGGGCGCCCGACAGGATCAGGCGGCTGTAGCGCAGATGATCGGCCTCCGAGATGTCGAAGACGAAACGGATGGGATCGAGCGTCACGATGGTGGCCAGCAGCGTGGCGCCGGTCTGGCCGCCCGAGATCAGATTGCCGGCATCGACCTTGCGATCCGAGATGCGGCCGGCGATCGGCGCCGTGACGTGCGTCCATTCGAGGTTGAGTTGGGCGTTGCGCAGCGCAGCTTCGGCCGACTTGAGCTGGGCGCGGGCGACGGCGAGCGTCGACTTGCGCGAATCCTGCTCCGCCTCGGTGATGGTGCGGGAGGCAATCAGGGATGCGCCGCGACCGACCTGCAGCTCCGCCAGATCGACCTGGGCCTTGTTGCGCGCGACCTCGGCTTCCGCGGATTCGACCGCGATCTCGTAGGGTCGCTTGTCGATGATGAAGAGCGGATCGCCGACCTTGACGATCTGGCCGTCGCGGAAGTCGATCTTGTCGATGAAGCCGGAGACGCGCGCGCGCACCTCGACGGACGCGACGGCTTCGAAGCGGCCGGAATATTCGTCCCACTGGGTGACGCGCTTGGCGAGCGGCTCGGAGACGGTGACCGGCATGGCCGGCGGACCGCCCTGGGCGAAGGAGGCCGACGAAAGAGCCAGGAGGCAGAGGCTGGCAGCAGCCAGCAGGAGGCGACGTACGGACACTTGGACTCCCCCGCGAACAATTCTGCGTCGCGAAGTCGACATGTGGTTGCCGCATCAGGCGGTGTCAATTCCTCCGGAAGTAACTGGCGTACTTCCAGGGAACGGAGTTTCACAAGCAACTGCGGGGTTGAATAAAAACGATGATCGCCCCGCTCTGCGCGCAACGTTTCGGCCATTCGAGCGTTCGGGCCGATCGCGAACAAGGCTGGTGCAGTTGCAGCCTGCTTTACGGAGCCGTCCAGCGGGACGGGGCAGGCCGGGGTCAGCGGGTTGGCGGGAGGAGTTCGCCTGCTATCATGAGCTTATGAAGATCAAGAAATTCGGCACGCCCCTCAAGCCCTCCGCCATCAAGCTCATGATGCTCGGCTCGGGCGAACTCGGGAAAGAAGTCGTCATCGAGGCGATGCGCTTCGGCATCGAGGTCATTGCCTGCGACCGCTATGCCGATGCGCCGGCCATGCTGGTCGCCAACAGCGCCTATGTGTTCGACATGCGCGACGGCGGGGCGATGCGCCATGTCGTCGAGACGGTGAAGCCCGACTTCATCGTGCCCGAGATCGAGGCCATCGCCACCGACACGCTGGTCGAGCTGGAGAAGGAGGGCTGGACCGTCATCCCGACGGCGCGCGCGGCGCAGCTCACCATGGACCGCCGCGGCATCCGCAAGCTCGCGGCCGAGAAGCTCAAGCTGCCGACCTCGCCCTACCGCTTTGCCGCCAGCCTCGAGGAGCTGCAGGCGGGCGCCGAAGCCGTGGGCTTTCCCTGCTTCATCAAGCCCACCATGTCGTCGTCCGGCCACGGCCAGAGCGTCGCGCGCAAGCCCGCCGACGTCGCCAAGAGCTGGAAGATCGCGAAGGAGGGGACGCGTGCCAGCACCGGGCTGGTGATCGTCGAGGGCGCCATCGACTTCGACTACGAGATTACCCTGCTCACCGTGCGTCACGAGGGCGGCTTCGGCTTCTGTGAGCCGATCGGCCATATCCAGGTCGACGGCGATTATCGCGAGAGCTGGCAGCCGCACGCCATGTCGAAGACGGCGCTGCGCAAGGCGCGTGACATTGCGAAGAAGGTCGTGAACGAGCTGTGCGGCGCCAGGGGGCGCGGCCTGTTCGGCGTGGAGATGTTCGTGAAGGGCGACAAGGTCTGGTTCTCCGAACTGTCGCCGCGTCCGCACGACACCGGCATGGTGACCATGGTCACGCAGAACATGAGCGAGATGGAGCTGCACGTGCGCGCCATCCTCGGTCTGCCGATCCCGCAGATCACCTGCCAGCCCGGCGCCTCGGTGCCCGTGCTCGGCGACGGCAATATCGAGGACCCGACCTACACCGGCATCGCCAAAGCGCTGACCGCGCCGGGCACGTCCGTCCGTATCTTCGGCAAGCCCGAGGTGAAGGGCCACCGCCGCATGGCCGTCGCGCTGGCGACCGGCCGCACGGTCAAGGACGCGCGCCGCAGGGCGATGGCGTCGGCCAAGCAGATCAAGGTCCGATAAGTATCTCCGTCGTCCTGAGCGGAGCGCCGAAGGCGCGCAGTCGAAGGACCTCTTTTCCGGCGCACGACGGATCGGAGCGAAGAGAGGTCCTTCGACTACGCTCCGCTCCGCTCAGGACGACGGGCTTTTTGCTTGCGGCGCTTCGGCCTCAGTGCCGGAAGTGCCGCATCCCGGTGAAGACCATCGCGAGGCCCTTCTCGTCGGCCGCCTCGATCACTTCCTTGTCGCGCATCGAGCCGCCCGGCTGGATGATCGCCGTCGCGCCGGCTTCCGCCGCAGCCAAAAGACCGTCGGCGAAGGGGAAGAAGGCATCGGAGGCCACGACGCTGCCCACGGCGGGGCTCACCTTGAGGCCCGCGGCCTCGCCTGACTCGGCAGCACGAATGGCGGCAATGCGCGAAGAATCGCGGCGGTTCATCTGGCCCGCGCCGACGCCCACCGTGGCGCCGTCCTTGGCATAGACGATGGCGTTCGACTTCACGTGCTTGCAGACGGTGAAGGCGAACAGCAGGTCGTCGAGTTCCTTCACCGTCGGCGACCGCTTGGTCACGACCTTGAGGTCGGCCTTCGTGAGATGGCCATTATCGCGCGTCTGGAAGAGATAGCCGCCGGCCACGCTCTTGAGCGTCATGCCGGCCGTCGTCGGATCGGGCAGGGCCCCGGCCAGCAGCACGCGCACGTTCTTCTTGGTGGCGAGGATCGCCAGCGCCTCCGGCGTCGCGTCGGGCGCGATCACCACTTCGAGGAACAGCTTCACCAGCTCGGCCGCGACCTTCGCCTCGAGCGTGCGGTTGACCGCGACGATGCCGCCGAAGATCGACACGGGATCGCAGGCATAGGCCTTCTGGTAGGCGGTGAACTGGTCGGCATCGACCGCCACGCCGCACGGGTTGGCGTGCTTCACGACCACGATGGCCGATTCGGCGAACTCCGCGACGCACTCGTAGGCCGATTCGGTGTCGCCGATATTGTTGTAGGACAGCTCCTTGCCCTGGATCATGCGCGCCGTGGCGACGCCCGGCCGCTTGCTGTCGTCGCTGTAGAACGCCGCCTTCTGGTGCGGGTTCTCGCCGTAGCGCAGGGTCTGCACGCGCTCGGCCGACAGGGTCAGCCGCTCGGGGAAGGTCTCGCCTTCCTGGGCCGCGAACCAGTTGGCGATCGCCGAATCGTAGGACGCCGTGCGGGCATAGGCCTTGGCCGCCAGCTTGCGGCGCAGCGCCAGGGTCGTGGCGCCCTTGTTGGCGTCGAGCTCCTGCAGCACCGAGGCATAGTCCTTGGGATCGACCACGATCGTCACGAAGTCGTGGTTCTTGGCCGAGGCGCGGATCAGCGCCGGGCCGCCGATGTCGATGTTCTCGACGCAGGTCGGGAAGTCGGCGCCGCGCGCCACCGTGGCCTCGAACGGGTAGAGGTTCACCACCACCAGATCGATGCCCGCGATCCTGTGATCGCTCATCGCCTTCTGATGGCCGGCGTCGGTGCGGCGGGCCAGGATGCCGCCATGGATCGAGGGCTGCAGCGTCTTCACCCGCCCGTCCATGATCTCGGGGAAACCGGTGTGATCGCTCACCTCGACGACCTTGAGGCCGGCGTCGCGCAGCGACTTGGCCGAACCCCCGGTGGACAGGATCTCCACCCCGTGCGCCGCCAGCGCCTTGCCCAGTTCGACCAGGCCCTCCTTGTCGGAGACGGAGATCAACGCGCGCTGGATGCGGGCCAGGTCGGGCGTGGGCGAGGGGACGTACTGGGTCGAGGCGGACATGGCGGGTCTTGTAGCCCCCTCGCCGGTGGGGAGAAAGCGGCGGATTTACGCGTCCGCACCTTCCAGGACGCGGACCTTGAAGCCGTCGGATTGCAGGGCGGCCAGGAGTTCGCCCAGGTGGGCGCGATCGCGGGTTTCGACGGTGACGTCGAGTTCGGTGGCCTTGGCGACCACGCCGAACAGCCGCTGGTGAAGCACTTCCACGATGTTGCCGCCGGCACCGCCGATCAGGCCGGCCACGCGGGCGAGCTGGCCCGGGGCATCGCCGATCATCAGGCGCAGGCGCACGATGCGGCCGTCGCGGACCAGGCCGCGCAGCAGGACGGAGG
>JBILYJ010000570.1:0-3430 GCA_044377795.1 Reyranella sp.
GGTAGATGCCTTCCAGCTCGACGCGCGGACCAACGAAGTCGTAACCGATCACGCCACCGGCCATCCAGCCCAGCTGCGGGGTCACGCTCACCGTCGGGAACGCCGGAATGTTCGTGTTCGCCGTGAAATTCGTCAGCCAGTTGATGCCGCCCTCGGCACCAATGTAGATGCCCGGCTGCGGAGCCTGCGCCTGCGCGGCAACCGGCAGCGCTACGATGGCGGCTGCCGCCAGAAGAGCCTTCTTCATGAGATATCTCCCTTACTTACACAGCCCGTCGCCGAGAGGGCGGGGCGAAATTCATCGTAGTAACGAGGGGAATGTACCCGACCTCCCGCGGACAGCGCCACAAAGTAAGGCACGATCGACTCATTGTTGCCGCGACTGTGGCCCCCCAGCCACACTCGTGTTGATCGGCCCGAATCTTTCATAGTTTCGATTAAAGACCTTCGGGAGAACCCCGCACATTCCCACCATCGAGAAACTATATTACCTCGCAATTGCCCGCAGGGGCCGCGCAGGATCATCGTTGCATCGACCGGCGCAACATCGCAGGATTGGTTTGGGGTGAGGAAGAACGGATGCGGATTTTTTCCACGATCCTGCTGCCGATCGGTGGCCGGGCGGGCAGCACCGCGGCGCAACAGCGTTCTCCGGCGGGGCTCCAGGCCTGCAATCCGACGGGGCTCGAGGTCGCGAAGGTGCTCGATACCGGCGTCAGCGACGGTACCAGCCCCGCCATGATTTCCGAGAGCTGGTTCAAGCTTCCGCCCAATGCCTTCACCTTCCTGTCGTCCGGCCGCCGGCGGTCCGGCCGCAATCTGCTCTACGCTCAAGACAGGGCTTCAAAGCGGGGTGGGACCGGAGCGGGGCCGGCCTGCGTCGGTCCACGGGCATTCACGATCCCAGCGAGCGCCTGCGGAACCAGCCATCAACGACGTCTTGTCCGTACAGTCGACATGGGGCGGCAGGGCGGCAGGGCTCACAACTTCACGTCATGAAGTCCTTCATTGTCGACCACATCGGTCTGTCACGCCCGCGCCATTTCGAACGAACCATCGCTGTCCTGGTCGCGTGCCTGCTGGCGGTCGTCGTCGGCGCCGTGGCGCTACGGCTGACACTGAAGGGAGAGTTCCATTTCGACTCCCCACGCTTCTGGTATTTCACCTATCTCGCAGTCCTGATCGTCCTCGCAGTCGTCCTCGCGCGCCGACCGAAGGTTACGATGGTCCTGCTCTCGCTCGCGAGTCTGGAGATCGGTCTCGGCTTCGGAACGGCCCTGCTCTACAAGCTGCGGCTTTCCTCGTCCGATACGCTGTTCGCGCGCGATTACGTACGACCGCACTACGACTGGCACCCCCTCCTGCAGGTGCGTCAGATGCCGTCGGCCAATGCGCGCAGCACTAACGCGGTCGCCTACGTCAACGCGGAGCGACGGCGTGGCCGCGAGCGTGATCCCGAGGAACTGAAGAGCAAGACCGTGATCGCCCTGATCGGCGGTTCGACAACGCTCGATATCCTCTCGCGCGAAGGCGAGACATGGGCCGAACATCTCGAGCGCCTGCTGGGCCCTGACCGTTTCGCCGTCATCAATCACGGCGTGAGCGGCTACACCACATCGGAACATGTCATCCAGACCGCCTTCTACCAGGACAGTTTCGGCGTGCCGGCGAACTGTGCCGTCTACTACATCGGCTGGAACGACCTTCGAAATGCTCACGTCCGCGACCTCGATCCCGCCTATGCAAACAATCACCTGGCCGGACAGATCGATGCCCTTGATGCACGCCGGATCAACGGCCCCGCGCTTTCCATATCGCCGATCCTGTCCTTCCTGGCGAAGCTCGCCATCCTGGCCTTCGATACGGTTCGACCGCCGGCACCGGTCCGGAGCGACGGAGCCAAGGGTCCCGACCCGGCCCTCGAGAAGATCTTTGCGCGCAACATCGCCACCATGTCCGCCATCAATCGCGGGCGAGGCATCCGGACTGTCTGGATCGGGCAACTCATGAACAAGGCCAGCCTGAAGGACGACCGGATGGAAGGTTGGTTGCCCTTCGTTCGGGACTCTGAAATCCCCGCCATGATGGCGTGGCTGAACGGGATCGTGCAACGCGAGGCCGAACGGTTGGGCGATGTATACATCACGGTACCTGCGGACGCCCTGCTGCCGCAGGATTTCGGCGATGTCGGGCATTTCAGAGCCAGCGGATCGCGCAAGTTCGCTGAACAGGTTGCTCCGGCCGTGGGCCGGGCGTGCGGAGGCACGTTGCCCGCGCGCTGATCACGGCGTCCCGGACCAGGCACCGAACTCGCACCCCGGTCGCAAGAATGTCTCATTCAAGTCAGCGTCCGGGAAGACTCCAGCGCGTATGTTAGGGCCCGTGCTGAAGTTCAACATCCTGCATCTGATCGTTACATCCTCTGCCGTCGTCACAATTTTCCCACTGCTGCGCGAGGCCCGAGGCCGCTCCTTACCGCCAAGCCGGCTGTTCGGCGCGGTACCCTTTGCACTGGCAACGGCCCTCCTGTCGCTGGCGATGGCGGCGCCCGAGACCCGCGAGCCACGCCTCTGGTTGGCCGGGCTGTTTGTGGGCATCGCGCTCGGTGCCGTGCGCGGATCGTTCCTGCGGTTCCAACTCGATCGCATGTACGCCCGCCTGCGATTGCCCAATGGCCGCGACGGGCTTTGGGCCGCGTGCATCTTGGCCTGCTTCACCCTCGTCGCAATCGGCGCGCCGCTGGCCAACTTGCCCAATCCCGCATTGGAGGTCGGGGCGACGGCCCTGGTCGCGGCTTGTGCCGGTTACCTGACAGGCCGTGCCGTCGCGCTGTGGCGTCGCTCGCTGTCAGCGCCCCACCAGACCCTGCATCAGATCCAGCCGTAGAATATCACCGCAAGGGAACGCTTCCGAAGGCGTCCCGTTGAGTGGGCCTTCCCTCAACGGAGTTCCTCCCATGCGTATGCTTCTCGCCACAGCCGCGATTGCCGCGGCCACTGTCTTCACTGTCCCCGTCG
The DNA here is from genome assembly GCA_044377795.1 of Reyranella sp. GTDB lineage: Bacteria > Pseudomonadota > Alphaproteobacteria > Reyranellales > Reyranellaceae > Reyranella. The sequence goes on from JBILYJ010000570.1 coordinate 3,018, forward strand.
TGCTCGCCCAAGGCACTCCGCAGACCGTCCAGCTCGTGAAGGTCGACGTCGTCAAGGTGTCGACCGGTTACCGCGCCAGCAAGGTGCTCGGCGCCTCGGTCGTCAACGAAGCCGGCGACACTGTCGGCAAGATCGACGAAATCATCATCGGGTCGGACGGCAAGGCGCCGTTCGTCGTCCTGTCCGTCGGTGGGTTCCTGGGCGTCGGCGACAAGCTGGTTGTCCTGCCCTACGAACAGATGAGGACCGACGGCAAGAAGATCATGCTGCCGGGCGCGACCAAGGACTCGCTGAAGGCCCTCCCCGAGTTCAAGTACGCCTCGTAGAAATGAGCGCACTCGTAGAGGAATTCGCGCACCCGACATTCCTCTCCTTTCCCGTCATCGCAGCGCGGCTCCTGTTCGCCGCGCTGC
>JBILYJ010000553.1:0-3626 GCA_044377795.1 Reyranella sp.
TCTACCTGTTCGAAAACGGCATTGTAGGCGGCGGCAACGAGGAATTTCGCACTTTCTGTCAAAATGCCTTTGAAATGCGTCGCCGGGAGGCAGGCATGATCTTTGCCGTCAGCTCTACTCGTGCTGTCTCGGCCTTTGACAAATCGATGTCCGGGGCAATTTTATATCGCGGCGAACTCACCCTCTACCGGCACCTATCAGACGCGATGATGGTTTTCGACAGCTTGCCTCCGGAGGAAGCCGTTCCAACTCAGGCTCTTGAGTCGGAACCCACAGATCCCGAGGAGGAAGTGTTCTTGTGAGTGCAATTCGGCATCGCGATGCCATCGGACCGGAGCGTCACGAGGGAACGCTTCGACCTCTCGCTGGTGAATGCCTGCGCAGAGCATGTTGTTCTGCCTTAAGATTGCCCCGCCCACCTGTTCCCTTGACCACCATCGCTGTCGCGATGGCTTGTAAAGGTAGGATAATCTAGCATAGTTCTTTCGGGTAGTCGTGGACGGACCGTCGAGCGACGGGATAGAAGCCGCGTGATCGAGGGTTTGAATATGGCGCCGGATGCATTGTCCCTGTCAGAGTCTGTGTCGGAGAAGACCGGCGTCTTCGAGATTCGAAAAGGTCTTTTCCTGGAGGTCCTGGAGAAGCAGAACTACAAGGTACACCGACACTTTCGCGCCTCGTTGCCCGACTCCGGTGGAATCGAGGCCGGCTTCGACGCGGGTCCCGTGTACGTGGTCTACGCGAACGACAGTCATGTCGATATTCACGCTGGATTGACACTGATTGATGGCCGGCCGGTGCGCGAGACCGCCGTCGTGCCGAAGCTTTTCACGACTTACCAGGGCGCCTCCGCCCAGGAGCTTGCCGCCGCTCCCTGCATCGACGATGGCCGCATTGTCCTGCCGCTCGCCTCTCAGCGTATGGGCAACTATTGCCGCTGGTGGCTGGACAGCGTCGCCAAGCTGTTTGTCTGCAGCCGATCTTCGATCCTGCGGGAGAACCTGCGCGGCAGCAGTCTGGATGTCGTGGTCCCGGAACTCCCCACATCCTTCCAGCGACAGGCGGTTGACTTGCTGACCTGGCGCCCGATGGTTTCGTCCAATCACAGCGATCGTCTGTTGCGCGGCCGAACGGTGAATACCGCCGGCCTGACATTCGGGGGCGGCCAGCGAATTGGGGGCCTGGTGCGCGAAATGGCTCGCTTCCTGGATCTGCTGCTTCCGGCGCCGGAGCGCCGCACGCATGACCGCAGCGGCGAGCTTCTGTTCGTGACCCGCAACGAATCTTCCATGCGTCGCATTCTGAACGAGGATGCATTGCTTCCCGCTCTGAAGGACATGGGGTTTCGCATCATCTCCCCTGCCACGCTTTCCCTCCCGGAGCAGATCGACGCGTTCCGCAATGCCCGCGTCGTCCTGTCGGCGCATGGCGCCCAGTTGACCAACATCATCTTTTGTCGACCCAGGACCACGTTGATCGAGATCTTCCCGGAGGGTGGGGTGCATGGTTCGGCGTTCTTGCGGATCGCGAGCCAGCTGGGCTTCAATTATTACTATGTCGTCGGCGAGAAGGTCGAAAACAAGCAATCCAGGAAGAACCCGAACAATTCGGATCTGATTCTGGACAAATCGGCGTTCCTGCATTTCGTGCGGCAGGTCGTCGACGCAGAATCGGCATAGAATTGAGTGGCATCGAGGTTGCGATGCAGCCTTGAGCATACGAAAGCGAAATCACAGACGTCCGACATGTCATCAGAAGCGCCCCCCTTATTTCTCCACATCGGCCGCGGTAAATCCGGATCCTCCACCATCCAGAGCCTGGCTGTGGATCACGCCCCTTTCATGAAGTCGCAGGGCGTCATCTGTCCGCTGACGGTGCATGGCATGGCAAACCACGCGCGGCTCGCGTCGGCCTTGTACGAGCCGCAATCGGATCCGGCGACGCTCAAGAAGTTCCGCAAGGACGTCCGGAAGCATCTCAAAGCGAAGGTCTTTGTCTCGGCCGAGGCCCTTTTTTCGCTGAATCGTCCGCATCTCAAGCATCTGAAGCGTCTGATCGGGGATCGCGAGACCCGGATATTGTGCTACGTGCGGGACTATCCGGGGTGGCTCCAGTCCGTCTACGCTCAGCGTACGAAGCGATCGGTCAATACGCTCGACTTCGATCAATATTACCGCGCCACACGCAAGACCACGACCGTATTGCCCCGCCTCGAAAGATGGGCCGAGGCTTTCGGGTGGGACAAGATGCGAATTCGACCTCTCGACGCCGCATCGCTGGCAGGCGGTGACCTGATCACGGATGTCCTGCAGGCGATGGAGGTGAACGCCTCGCCTGGAGAGGTCGCATCGCTGAACCTCACACCGCACTGGATCACGCTTGAGCTTCAGCGAGCCTTGGTCATGGCCGCCGCGCAAGCGGGCGTCACCATTGATCCGAGGGCTGGACGCGTAAGCCGCGCGCTGTTCGAGAGTTGCGCCGCCGATGTCAAACCGAGCAAAGTACAATACTTCACCAAGGAACAGTGGCTCGACCTGGCCGAACTGTACAAGGCGGACATGAAGGCCTTGAGCCAGCGAACGGAAGTCCCGCTGGCGATCAACCTTCGAGAGCCCGGGGAAAGGGCATTTCTTCCCGAAATCTCGGCGATTCCGGAAACAGTGAAAGTGTGCATCAAACAGAAACTGGAGATGCCTGAATACGCCTCTCGAATGCGCCCGGATGTGACGGCGCTCGTCCGCAAATTGCTGGATCGCAACGCTTAGAAGTGCGCTCGCCTACTCGTTGAAGCTTTCGAAAACAGTGTGGCCAGAGCTGTGAGGGGCAATTCGACAAGAATTTGATAGACAGGGTTTGCCCGCCTCTCGGCCAACAAGAATCTTGCGAGTTCAGCTCCCCTTGGCTTCGGAGAGGCGCAATTCTTCAGCGCGCTCGCAGGCTTCTGCCGCCTTCTTATACTGCTTGATATCCAAGTATGCCCGGGCGAGGAATTCGCAGTGCACCGGCTTCTTGTATCCCTCAATTTTCAAGGGCTTCAATAGAGCGCGAGCTGCGGACCGGTCCTTCGCGGCAGCAAGAGCGCGAGCGGCCAAGCATGTCGCCTCAACACGAGAGGCGCGATCGCCCTTCACTTCCTCGAACTGCTGGTAAGTTAACGCAGTCTGCTCCCAATCCTGGGCCTCAAACGCCAAACGCATTTTGGCAAGCAAATCGCGAGCAACCGACTTTTGTTCTTCGCTTGGCAAGTCACTTTCTCCGCTTTTTAACTCGGTGATCTCTTTGGCACCGACAAATTAGACTTATCGGCGCGCTCAACAAAGAGCAAGTTGCGTCAGAGAGTTGCAATTCGACGATCGCTACCGGCCCTAATTTCTGGCTTCCTGATTGTGTGGCGCACTCGCTATTAGGACACTGCATTGATGTGCTTGCCGGAAACTGCTTCGTTACTGACATGAGCCCCAACTTTCATCCAGCCGGGAGTAGAATCCGTTCGTCATTGCTCTGAGACCCATCTTTGGATCGCCCGGGCTTAGAGTTTCCGGGCTTTGTCATGATGGCGGGCTAAGAACGCCATCGTGACCGAGCAACGTTATCGGGGCCTTCTGCCCGATCGCCCCATGCGGGCG
>JBILYJ010000097.1:0-13873 GCA_044377795.1 Reyranella sp.
GCCATCGTCGATGCCTGCTGCAAGGCTTGGACTGACCTTCTCGCCACACCGCAAAGGATCGCATCCATCACAAGCCGGCGATGGGCTGAACTGTCATGAGTTCTGTCGCTTGGTATTACCTGCCCCAGAACCTGATTTCGGCGCTTCCCGTCATACAGGCCACCTACCGCGAGCCCGTCGAAGACGCACCGGACGACATGCACTACCAGATCCGAATCGTGAACTGGGACGGCGAGGAATTCCTGCCGACGAATCCCGACCACCGTACCGCCGCCCGGACGATCGTCCGGACGGCCTTGGAGCGAATGAAGTAGCGCCCTACTTGTTCAGATACTCGAGCTTCAGCCCGGGGCGCGGCCATTCGAAGCTGACCAGCTTGCCGGTCATCGACAGGGTGGCGTAGGCGGTCCGCAGGTCCGGTCCGCCGAAGCAGACGTTGGTGACCATAGGGTCGGGCAGCGTGTGCTGCGTCACCGACTTTCCGTCGGGCGAGATGTCGGAGACCGCACCGGTGATCAGGGTCGCGACGCAGATGTGGCCGGCCGAATCGACAGCCAGCGAATCGAACATCTGATAGCCGCCGAGGCCAGCGATCACCCGGCCCTTCTCGCCGCGATAGGGGCCGTTGGCGTCCTTGATCGTACCGGGCGACGACAGGTCGAAGGCCCAGAGGCGCGCGGTCGGCGTCTCGACGACGTAGAGCGTCCTGCCGTCGGGCGAGAGGCCGCAACCATTGGGCCGCTCCAGCGGAAACACCTTCTGCTCGATCCTCGAGCCGTCGGCCCTGGCGTAATAGACGGCGCCACGATCATTGTCGTACTCGCGCGTCTTGCCGAGGTCGGTGAACCAGAAGCCGCCGGCATCGTCGAACACCAGGTCGTTGGGGCCGTTCAGCTTGCGGCCGTCGCAGCTGTCGTACAGCGTCTCGAACTTGCCGGTCTCCGGGTCGACCACCTGGATCGAGCCGCCCTTGTAGGAGGCGGGCGCCGTGCCGGGGAACAGCCGGCCGTCGGGCCGCTCGATCCAGTTGAAGCCGCCATTGTTCGTCACATAGATCTTGCCGCCAGGGCCCATCGCCGCGCCGTTCGGGCCGCCGCCAAGCTTGGCAATGATGTGCTGCTTGCCGTCCGGCGTGACGCGCGTGAGCGTCTCGCGCGCGATCTCGACCAGGATGACCGAACCGTCCGGCATGGCCACCGGACCCTCGGGAAACTTGAGGCCCGAGGTGATCTCCTTGAACGGCGTCGTCATGGTGGCCTCTCCCGTGGTTCTTGTCGTTCCTACTTGCCCTTGAAGGCGGGCTTGCGCTTGGCGAGGAAGGCCGCGACGCCTTCCTTGAAATCCTCGCTCTTGCCCAGCTCGCGCTGGAAGTCGCGCTCGACGTCGAGCTGCTGGGAGAGCATGTTGCCGCTGGCGCGGTTCATCGCCTCCTTGATGCGGGCGAGTGACATCGTGGGCCCGTCCGCGAGGCGGCGCGCCAGGTCGCCGGCCGTCTTCATGAGGTCGGAATCCTCGACCACGTCCCAGATCAGGCCCCAGTCCTTGGCCTGCTGGGCGGTGATCTGCGGCGCCAGCATCGCCAGCGCCCGCGCCCGCTGCTCGCCCACCAGGCGCGGCAGGAACCAGGTGCTGCCGCCGTCGGGCAGCAGGCCGATGCGCGCGAAGGCCTGCAGGAAGGACGCCGACTTGCCGGCAATGGCGATGTCGGAGGCCAGCGCGAAGCTCATGCCGACGCCGGCCGCCGGGCCATTCACCGCCGCCACGATCGGCTTGGGGATGCTGCGCATCAGGCGGATCACGGGATTGAAGAACTTGTCGAGCGCCTCGCCCGAATCCGCAGTGGCGCCTTTCGCGCGGTCGGGATCGGCGAGATCGGCGCCGGCGCAGAAGCCGCGGCCCGCTCCGGTCAGCAGCACGGCGCGCACCGAGGCGTCGGCCGCGAGCTCCTCCCAGCACTGCTTCAGCTCGCCGATCATCTTGCGCGACACGGCATTGAGCCGGTCCGGCGCGTTCAGGGTCAGGGTGGCGAGGCCGTCTTCCTTGGCGATCTGGATCTTCTCGTAGGTCATTCTTTCGTCTCTCAACGTCCGGTGAAGTTGGGGGCGCGCTTGGTGAGGAAGGCCGCGACGCCCTCCTTGAAATCCTCGCTCTTGCCAAGCTCGCGTTGATGGTCGCGCTCGAGGTCGAGCTGCTGGTCGAGCGTGTTGGTGGCGGCGGCGTTGATGGCGCCCTTGATCGCGGCATAGGAGCGGGTCGGGCCGGCTGCGAGCTTCCTGGCGATCTTGCCGGCCTCTTCCATCAGGGCGGCGTCGTCGACGACCTGCCACACCATGCCCATGCGCGCGGCCTCCTCGGCCGGCACGGAAGTGCCGAGCATCGCAAGCGCGCGGGCCCGGGCATCGCCCACCGTATGCGGCAGGAACCAGGTGCCGCCCAGATCGGGGATCAGCGAGATGCGCACGAAGGCCTGGTCGAAGCGGGCCGAGCGCGCGGCGATCACGATATCGCAGGCCAGCGCCAAATTGGCGCCGCCGCCGGCCGCCACACCGTTGACGGCCGCCACGATGGGCTTGGGCAGGTCGCGCATGGCCCGGATCATGGGATTGAAGAGGCGGTCCATCGCTGCGCCGACGTCCCGCGGGCCCTGGGACGAGGCGTCGCCGGGACCGCCGCCGGCCAGGTCGGCGCCAGCGCAGAAGCCGCGGCCGGTGCCGGTCAGCAGCACGGCACGCACGGCATCGTCCTCGCGGGCGCGCTTCAGCTCGGCGTTCATAGCGTCGATCAGTTGGTGGCTCATGGCGTTCAGCCGCTGCGGGCGGTTGAGCGTCAGGGTCAATACGCCGCCCTCGAGGGCGGACAGAACGGGCGTTTCTTGTGTAATTTCAGTCATGGGCCTCAAGACTGGCATGGCCGAATCGCCCGCGCCATCCGGTCGCGTCGCATCGCGGTACTCGGTCCCTTATCCGGGAGTATGGCCTCAATCCTCATTCTTGTCGGCACCGAGTCGGGCAATGCCCAGATGGTGGCCGACGCGCTGCAACCCGTGCTGGCGAGTGCTGGACACGCCGTCGACGTCACCGACAAGGCCGCGACCGCCGCCGACCTGCAGGCGCACGACGTGCTCCTCGCGGTCTGCGCGACCCACGGCTCGGGCGACATCCCGACCAACATCCTGCCGCTGGTCGAGGCGCTGCACCGCGACAAGCCCGACCTGTCGGGCCATCGCTACGGCGTCATCGCGCTGGGCGACATGACCTACCAGGACACGTTCTGCGGCGGCGGCAAGAAGGTCGACCAGGCGCTGGAGCGCTGCGGGGCGAAGAGGGTCGGCGACCGGCTCGAAATCGACGCCTCCGAACAACCCCTGCCCGACGAGGAAGCGCTGACCTGGGTCGAAGGCTGGAAGACGAAGGTCTGAACCTCAATCCGGCAGCGTAAAAATCTCGACCGGCTCCCGGACACCACGCAGGCGGTGTTTGCCCAGCGACTTCATCGGGCGCGGGCAGTCGGCGTTGAATTCCGCGGAGGCGCAGACGCGGACGCCGAGGGCCTTGGTGAGGCCCTCCAGCCGTGAGGCGCGGTTGACGGCGGAGCCGATGACGGTGAAGTCGAGCCGATCCTCGGTACCGATGTTGCCGAAGGTCACAGTGCCGACATGCAGCCCGATGCCGAACTTGATGGGCTCGGCGCCGCCCGTCGCACGCGCCTCGTTGGCCGCCTCGGCATCGTCGATCAGCTGGCGCGCGGCGTCGAGCGCGGCCGCCGTCACCATCGGCATGAACAGCGCATCCTCGGCCGGGAAATAGGCCATCACGCCGTCGCCGATGAACTTCAGGATCTCGCCGCCATGTTTGGCGAGCGCATCGCCCACCAGCTGGAAGTAGTTGTTCAGCAGTTCGAGCACCTGATCGGGCGTCAGGCGCTCGTTGAGACCGGTGAAGTCGCGCAGGTCGGAGAACCACAGCACCGCCCGGATCTTCTCGCCGTCGCCGCGGCGGATCATGCCGCGCAGGATGCGCTCGCCGACCTGACGGCCGAGATAGGTCTGGGCGACGGTCTGGGCGACGCTCTCCTCGATGTACATCTCTGTCACCGCGCCCATCATGTCGACGAGGCGCGTCAGGTCGTCGATGTCGGCCTCGCTGAAGCCTTCCGTGCGGTCCGTCGCGAAGGCGACGACGGGCATCGGCCCGTCGCGGCGGACATGCATCGGCAAAGAAAAGTAGTCGGTGCCGCCACCGTCTTTCACCTCGTGCAGAACGTGATGGTGACGCCCGGTCAGGCCATCGAGTCGGTACCGGACCGGGGTGCCCCCTTCACGCACCTCCTGCAGTGGGCTGCCGATATAGGCCGGGGTGAACTGAACGCCGTAGGCACGGGTTATCGTCTCGGCCCGCTCGCCGCGTCGCCACAGGAAGCCCATCGCCTGGAGCTGCGGATGGACGAGCTGCAAGCTGATATAAGTGCGCCAGACCGGAATACCGGCCCCGAGCACACGATTCATCAGCTGCTCAAGGAAGGCGTCCGGCTTCCGGACGAGCCGGCCTTCGCGCAGCAGCCATTTCGCGACCGGCAGCAGCCGATCCGCTGCCGGTGCCGTCGCGGGAGACGCCTCGCCGCTCAGGAGCCGCTCACGACGGCGGCGACTTCCTCGCCCGAGGTGCGGAAGACGCGGCTGGCCGAGACGTCGGCGATCTTCTCGATATTGTCGGCCACGTCCTCGATGGTCGGCGCGCGGCCGTCGATCCGGAGCCCCTCGGCCTCGCGATATTCGATCCGCGCGAAGGTGCCGGCGCCGGCGCTCCAGATGTCGCCCGTGCGCTGGCACTGTTCGCTGCACAGATAGGCGACCATCGGCGAGACGAACTCGGGCCTGAGCTTGGCCAGCGCCTCGGGCGTCATCAGGCTCTCGGTCATGCGCGTGGCGGCGATCGGCGCCAGCGCGTTCATCATGATGTTGTACTTCTGGCCCTCGAGCCTGAGCGCGTTCATGAAGCCCACGACGGCGAGCTTGGCGCCGCCATAGTTGGACTGGCCGAAGGTGCCGTAGATGCCCGAGTTCGACGAGGTCACGACGATGCGGCCATAGGCCTTGGCGCGCAGGATCGGCCAGGCGGCGTGCGTCACATAGGCGGTGCCGAGGAAGTGGACCTTCACGACGAACTCGAAGTCCTCGGTCGTCATGTTGTGGAAGGTCTTGTCGCGCAGGACGCCGGCATTGTTCACGACGATGTCGACCGTGCCGAAGGCATCGACGGCGGTCTTCACGATGTTGGCAGCGGTCGCGGCCTCGGCGACCGAGTCGTAATTGGCGACGGCCTGGCCGCCCGCCGCCTTGATCTCGTCGACCACCTTATCAGCGGCCGCGTGGCCGCCTCCCTTGCCGTCGACCGCGCCGCCCGGATCATTCACGACTACCTTGGCGCCCCGGCTGGCCAGCAGGAGCGCGTGCGCGCGGCCGAGCCCGTTACCCGCGCCGGTGACGATGGCGACTCGGTTATCGAAGCGGATTGTCATGTCTTTCCTCTACTCTTTCTTGAGAATCACGACCGAGGCCACGGCCTCTTCCATGCCGATCACGCCGCCGCCGTTTTCGGCGAGCGCGACCTTCGCACCTTCCACCTGACGGGCGCCGGCCTCGCCGCGCAGCTGCGTGGCGAGTTCGGCCAGCATCGACAGGCCGGTGGCGCCCACCGGATGGCCCTTGGAGACCAGGCCGCCCGACGTATTGACCGGCAGCTTGCCGCCGGGGCCGGTGGCGCCCGACTCGACGAACTTGCCGCCCTCGCCCTCGGGGCAGAAGCGCAGCATCTCGCACTGGTAGATCTCGCAGAAGCTGGTGGCGTCATGGACCTCAGCGACGTCGATGTCCTCCGGCCCCAGACCCGCCATCCGGTAGGCCTTGTCGGCGGCCGCGCGCGTCAGGCCGGGCGCGTCGAGGTTGCGGTACATGCCGCCCGAGAAGCCGACGCCGGCGATCTTCACGGCGCGGTCCTGGACCTGCTTCGGCTGCTTCGCGAGATACTCCGCCGAGCACAACAAGGCGGCCGCGGAGCCGTCGCCGATCGGCGCGCACATGGCACGGGTCAGCGGGAAGGACACGGGCCGGTCCTCCAGCACCGACTGCGGCGTCATCTGGAAGCGGTACTGCGCCTTCTCGTTGAGCGCGCCGTAATTGTGGTTCTTGGCGGCGCCGGCCGCGATCTGGGCCTGGGTCGTGCCGTACTTCCACATGTGCCACTTGGCCTGCATGGCATAGGTATCCATGAAGATCGTGCGGTCATCGCCCGGCTTGAACTCGGAGCCGACCATCTTGCCCACCCGGTTCATCTCCTCGACCAGCCGGTCGTGCTGGCTGGTGATGTAGCCCTGGTTGAACAGGCCGGCCGTGCGCTCGGGCGCCTCCGGGCTGAACAGCTTCTCGACACCGAGGCAGAAGCTGAGTTCATGGGTGCCGGCCAGCACGTCCTTCCAGGCGCCCATGAAGGCGGTCGAGGCGGTGGCGCAGGCATTCTCGACGTTGAACATCGGCACGCGCTCAGGGAACAGCCCCTCCTCGACCAGCGGCTGGAACAGCGCCTGGCCGCGGATCGAGTTCTGGCCCCAGAAGCCCATGCCGCAATTGCCCAGCCATCCGGTCTCGATGTCGCTGCCCTTTTCCATGCCGGCATCGGCCAGGGTGCCCATATAGGCTTCGCGGGCGAGGTCGCCGAAGCTCAGGCCGGGGTGCTTCTTGAAGACGGTGGTGTAGGCGCCGATCACGTAGACGTCGCGCATGGGGCGGTTTCCTCAGGTTGGCTTTGGCCGCATTTGAGCGTATCCAAACGGCTTACGCTAGGAGAACGAACATGGCTGTAGCGGCCCAGGCGAGACCCCTCAACGTCGATGCCACGATCGCCGAGCTGAAGGCGCTTTTCGGCGACCGGGTCAGCACCGCGCACGCCGTGCGCGAGCAGCACGGCAAGGACATTTCGTATCACGAAGCGCACCTGCCGGACGCCGTGGTCTTCGCCGAATCGACCCAGGAAGTGCAGCAGATCGTCCAGCTCTGCGCCCGCCACAAGACCCCGATCATCCCGTTCGGCACCGGCACCTCGCTGGAGGGCCATATCAGCGCCCCCAACGGCGGCATCTCGCTCGACGTCAGCCGCATGAACAAGATCCTGCAGGTCAACGAGGCCGACCTCGACGTGGTCGTGCAACCCGGCGTCACCCGCAAGCAGCTCAACGAATACCTGCGCGCGACCGGCCTGTTCTTCCCGATCGATCCCGGCGCCGACGCCTCCATCGGCGGCATGACCAGCACCCGCGCCTCCGGCACCAACGCCGTGCGCTACGGCACGATGCGCGAGAACGTGCTGTCGTTGCAGGTCGTGACGCCCGACGGGCGGATCATGCAGCTCGGCCGCCGCTCGCGGAAATCGAGCGCGGGCTACGACCTGGTGAAGCTGTTCGTGGGCTCCGAGGGCACGCTGGGCGTCATCACCGAGATCACGCTCCGCCTCTACGGCACGCCCGAATCCATGGTCGCCGCGACCTGCGCCTTCGACGACCTCGAAGGTGCGGTCAACACGGTTATCCAGACCATCCAGTCCGGCATCCCGGTGGCGCGCATCGAGCTGATGGACACCTATACCGTCGACACGGTGAACCAGTATTCCAAGCTGACGCTGCCGCAGAAGAACCTGCTGCTGCTCGAGTTCCACGGCACCGAGGCCGGCACCAGGGAACAGGCCGAGATGGTGCAGGCCATCGCCGCCGAGCATGGCGGCGGCGACTTCGCCTGGACCAACCAGGCCGAGGAACGCAGCAAGATGTGGCAGGCCCGCCATGACGCAGCCTGGGCCGCCAAGGCCTACAAGCCGGGCTGGGGCATGTGGGCGACCGATGTCTGCGTGCCGATCAGCAAGCTCGCCGAATGCATCCTCGAGACGCAGAAGGACATCCAGGCTAACGGCCTCTACGCCCCGATCGTCGGCCATGTCGGCGACGGCAACTTCCATCTCACCATGATGGTCGATCCCGACGACCCGACCTACCTGCCGCGGGCCGAAGGTCTCAACGACCGCATGATCGCCCGCGCCCAGAATCTCGGCGGCACCTGCACCGGCGAGCACGGCGTCGGCATCGGCAAGATCAAGTACCTCTACCAGGAGCACGGCGAGGCGATGTCGCTGATGCGCGCCATCAAGAAGGCGATCGACCCGGACAACATCATGAACCCGGGCAAGATCATGGGTCCGATCAACTGATCATCGCTGGGTGCGCGCCACTCCCAGCAAAAAGGGGCCGGCTTTCGCCGGCCCTTTCTCATTCAAATCACCCGCCCGAGGCGACGACGCATTCCTTGACGCGCTTCCAGGCGGCGGGGGCGCTCTTGCCGAGGTTGACGTCGTCACGCTCCTCGCTGCCGCCCAGCAGCACGCTGTAGCCCCCCTTGGCGGCGATGGTCTCGATCGCCGCCGGCGGCAGGATCATCCACATGCGCTTGCCGTCGGCCTCGACCAAGAGGTCCGATTGCATGCCGTTCGCGGGCTCGCGCAGGGGAACGACGATGGAGTCGCGGAACTTGCCCTTGCGGCCCTCGGCGCGGACGCTGAGATAGGAGTGGCCGTCGGTGCGCATCGCCAGGATGTAGCCCGGCCGCCGACGCGGCGGAAGGCGCGGCAGTTCGTGACGCCGCTCGGCTCCTTCGTCCGCGTGAAGGCCCAGTTGTCGAAGCCCTTGCCGTAAGGCTGCGGGCCGCCCTGCGCCAGCGCCGTCGACGACAATCCCACCAGGCACAGACCCGCGAGTACGCTCTTCACCGACATCCGACCTCTCCCCGGAGTTCGGGCGGAGGGCAGCCGACGACGGACATTTCCGTCAACGCTACGTCGAGCCGCAGGAAACAAAAAAGGGCCGGCAAATGCCGGCCCTTTTCATTGAAGCAGACGCGCCTTACTTGGCGGCCTGGATCATGATCTCGACCGAGAGGCCGGGAGCCGCGAGCTTGGCTTCGACCGTCGCGCGGGCCGGAGTGTTGCCGGGGGAAACCCAGGCGTCCCAGACTTCGTTCATCTGGCTCCAGGTCGAGATGTCGGTCAGCCAGATGTTGGCCGAGAGGACCTTCGACTTGTCGGTGCCGGCCTCGGCCAGGAACTTGTCGACCTTGGCGAGGATCTGCTTGGTCTGGCCCTTCACGTCGGCCTTGGGGTCGTCGGCGGTCAGGCCGGCGAGATAGACCGTGTCGCCATGGACCACGGCGCTGCTCATGCGGGCGCCGACGTTGATGCGCTTGATGCTCATATTCTCTCTCCTCGAAGAAACTTCAAAAGCGGGCGGGACCTTAGCAGAGGCTAGATCGCCGCGACGACCATGATTTCGACCTTCATGTCCGGGTCGTTCAGCCGGGCCTGGACCGTCGCGCGGGCGGGGGTGCGGCCGGGCGCGACCCAGGCGTCCCAAACTTTGTTCATGGCGGCAAAATCCGAGATATCGCTCAGCCAGATCGTGGCGGTTAGGATCTTCGACTTGTCGCTGCCGCCCTTGGCCAGCAGCGAGTCGATCTCGGCCAGCGCCTGTTGCACCTGGCCGGTGATATCGAGGCTCGTATCCTCCGGGATCATGCCCGAGCAATGGATGCGGTTGCCCAGGATGACGGCCTCGCTCATGCGGGGGCCGACGTCGATTCGCGTGATGCTGCTCATGCGCCAACCCTAAAGCGCCCCTTCCGCTCGCACAACGGACCGCAGACGCACTCCGCCCTCCCCGCGCCACCGGATCGCGTTACAGTCCGGGGAACCACCGGAGAAAACGCCATGACCAGCCAGCCCCAGATTCGACGCCCGCTCGACGGGATGCTCGTCCTCGATCTCGGGCAGATCTACAACGGCCCCTATTGCGGCCTGCAACTCGCCTTCATGGGCGCCCGCGTGCTCAAGATCGAACCGCCGGAGGGCGACGTGGTGCGCCGCCGCAAGCGCGAGGTCGAGCCCTATCCGCTGGTCATGCTGAATTCCAACAAGGAGTCGGTGGTCCTCGATTTCAAGCAGCCGCGCGGCAAGGAGATCTTCCTCGAGCTGGTCGCCAAGGCCGACGTGCTGATCGAGAATTTCGCCGCCGGCGTCATGGACCGGCTGGGACTGGGCTACGACGTGCTGAGCAAGCTCAACCCGCGCCTGATCTATGGCGGCAGCTCGGGCTTTGGCCTCGACGGGCCCTATCGCGACCTCGCTGCGATGGACGTCACCATCCAGGCGATGAGCGGCATCACCAACGCCACCGGCGACGCCGACGGGCCGCCGACCAAGGCCGGCGCCGCGGTCTGCGATTTCCTCGCGGGCATCCATCTCTGCGCCGGCATCCTGGGCGCGCTCGTCCAGCGCGAGCGCACCGGCAAGGGCCAGCGGGTCGAGGTCGCCATGCACGAGGCCGGCGCGATCTCGATCGCCTCGGCGCTGGGCGCGGTGATGGACGGCGACAAGAACGTGCCCGACCGGACCGGCAACCGTCATCCTGCGCTGGCCATGGCGCCCTACAACACCTATCGCTGCCGCGACGGCTATGTTGCGATCTTCACCTCGGCCGAGCGGCACTGGGTATCGATGTGCGAGATGCTGGGCCGCCAGGATCTGCTGACCAATCCCGAGTTCATGACGACGCCGGGCCGCGCGAAGAACATGGCGGTGATCGACGACATGGTCGGCGCCTGGACCTTGCCCAAGACCAAGGACGAAGTGCTGGCCGCGCTCACCGAAGCGCGTGTGCCCTGCGCCCCGGTGAAGACCGCGCGCGAGGTCGCCTACGACCCGCATCTCGAAGCGCGGGGCTTCTGGGTCGATGTCGACCATCCGCGCCGTGGCAAGACCCGCGTGCCGATCTCGCCCATTCGCCTCCACACCGGCGGCAAGTCGGAGATCAAGCGCCCGGCGCCGACCCTGGGGCAGCATACGGATGCCGTGCTCGGCGAATTGCTGGGCCTCGGCGCCGGGGAGCTGAGCAAGCTGCGGACCGATGAAGTGACGGTGCCGGTGACCGAACGGAAGAAGAAGTAACAGCAGGAAGGAAACCCATGCCGATCATCGATTCCCAGGTCCACGCCTACGAGGCCAACACGCCGCAGCGGCCGTGGGCCACGATCCCGAACTGGCCCGCGCACGTGACCGGCGACGAAATGGTGGCGGCGATGGACGCAGTCGGTGTCGACGGCGCGATCATGATCTCGCCCTTCGCGACGTACCGCTATGACGCCAGCTATGCCGAGGACGTGGCGCGCCAGCATCCCGGCCGCATGGCCATCGTGAAGCCCGTCGATCCCGACGACGAGAACGTCGCCGACGTGATCGCCAAGTGGAAGGAGACGCAGGGCGCGGTCGGCATCCGCATCTTCCTGCGCGAGGAGGAGAAGCGCGCCGCCGACCACCCGGGCTTCGACCGCATCTGCCGGGCCGCGGTCCGGTACGATTTCCCGCTCAACTTCCTGTTCTGGGGCAGGGTCGACGACGGCATGAAGATCATCGACCGCCATCCCGAGACGCGCTTCATAGTCGACCATCTCGGCCTGCTGCAGCCGCGCGTCCCGCCCGCGCCCGCCGAGCCCTGGGCCGACCTGCCGAAGATCCTCGACCTCGCGAAGCGCCCGAACGCCGTGATCAAGATCAGCGGCGCCTGCACGCTCTCGAAGCAGCCCTATCCGTTCCCCGACATCTGGGATCCGCTGAAGCGCATCTTCAACGCCTGGGGCTTCGAGCGCTGCCTCTGGGGTACCGACTGGACCCGTGCCTTCGCCGTCGTGAACTACGAGAACGCGGTGAAGCCGTTCCTGGAAACGAAGACCCTCAGCGACAGCGAACGCGCCATGCTGATGGGCGGCGCCTGCGCCAAGGCCTACGGCTGGTCGCCGAAGAGGTAGGCTCTTCCGGAAATCACGCCGCCGAGCGGACCAGCTTGCCGGGACGGGCGCCGGTCTCGACGCCCTTCTCGAAGATCGGCGTGCCGGAGCAGATCGTCATGTCGTAGCCGTCGACGCTCTGGACCAGGCGGCGGCCGCCGGCCGGCAGGTCGAAGATCATCTTCGGGCTGTGCAGGGTCAGGCCGTCGAAGTCGATGACGTTGACGTCGGCCTTCTTGCCAACTTGCAGGCGGCCGCGATCCTTGAAGCCGTAGAAGTCGGCGGTGCTGCTGGTCATGCGCTTGACCACGAACTCGAGGCCGAGGCGCGGCCCGCGGGTACGGTCGCGCACCCAGTGCTGCAGCATCGAGGTGTTGAGCGAGGCATCGCAGATCACGCCGCAATGCGCGCCGCCATCGGACAGGCCGAGGATGGTGTGCGGATCCTCGATCAGCTCGCGCACGACCTCGAGATCGCCGTGCACATAGTTGGTGACGGGGAAATAGACCATGCGGTTCTCGGCGCCGACCAGATAGTCGTAGCAATATTCCTGCGGCGTCACGCCCGCGGCCGCGGCCAGCGCTGCGATGCTGCGCTCCGGCGCGGGCTCGTAGTCCGGCTTGTCGCCGAGCGGATACATACGGTCCCAGCGCGTCGCGATCTGGCGCGACAGCGGCGGCAACACCTCGAGCAGGCGCGGCGAGGCCTCCTGCGACAGGATCAGGCGGCGCACCTCCGGCGTGCGCAGCCGGGCCAGCATCTCGGCCGGCGGCAGATGGGCCAGCTCGGCATAACCCTCGCGCAGGCCGAACGGATTGAGCGAGGTGTTGAGGCCCAGCGTCAGGCCCACGGGGCGCCCCGCGACCTGGGCATAGAGCGGCAGGTTGTCGGCGCGGCAGGCGCGCACGCCCTCCATCAGGCGCTGGTAGCGCTTCGGATCGTAGCCTCGATCGGTCAGCAGGAACCAGACCGGCCGGCCGCTGTGTTTGGCGACCTCGCGGATCCAGCTCCATTCCGCCTTCTCGTCGTTGAAGTCGGACAGGAAGCCGAAGGTGCCGCGACCGGCGCGGCCCATCGCCTTGCCGATGGCGATCAGTTCCTCGTGCTCGGCATAGCGGCCGGGCACCAGGTCGCCGGCCAGGGTCTTGTGCTGGTCGGTGCGGCTGGTGGTGAAGCCGACGGCGCCGGCCTTCAGCGCTTCCTCGGTGAGCCGCGCCATCAGCTCGATGTCCTCGGCGGTCGCCAGCTCGCGTTTGATGGCGCGCTCGCCCATGGCATAGACGCGCAGCGGATGGTGAGCAACCTGGGCGCCGATATCGATGGTGCGCGGCAGGCGCTCCAGCGCGTCGAGATATTCCGGGAAGCTCTCCCAGTCCCACTTGAGGCCTTCGGTCAGGGTGATGCCGGGGATGTCCTCGACCCCTTCCATCATCTCGATCAGGGCCTTCTGGTGCTCGTTCCGGACCGGGGCGAAGCCGACGCCGCAATTGCCGAACACGAGGGTCGTGGCGCCGTGCCAGGAGGACGGCGCCAGCACGGGGTCCCAGGTGGCCTGGCCGTCATAATGGGTGTGGACGTCGACCCAGCCCGGCGTGACCAGTCGTCCCTCGGCCTCGACCACGCGCTTAGCCAGACCCGCCTTGCCGCCGACCTGGACGATCCTGTCGCCGTCGATTGCGACGTCGCCCTGGAACGCCGGCGCGCCCGTGCCGTCGACGATGGTGCCGCCCCGGATGACGATGTCGTGCATGGCCCGTCCCGCTGATTGTGTAATGGGACGGTAAGACTTTCACACCAAGCCGGGCGCGGAAAGCCCGGAGCCATGCATTGCAGGCGTGCGGCCATTCTGAGGGCAGCGTGATCACTTCCCTCCCCATTCCGATCTATCGGATTCACACATCTCATAGTCCGAGGGAGGCGCCGTATTTGATGGCGCGGAACTGATCGAGGCCGATGCGCATGACCTTCGGCCCTGGCTTGCCGTAGTAGCCGGTCCATCCT
>JBILYJ010000555.1:0-3617 GCA_044377795.1 Reyranella sp.
GGGGGCCGGCCTTGCCCTGGAGCTGCAGGTACATCTCGTAGAGCATGCGCAGGCCGGAGGCGCCGATCGGGTGGCCGAAGCACTTGAGGCCGCCGTCGATCTGGCAGGGGATCTTGCCGTCGGCGTCGTAGAAGCCGTCGAGCACGTCCTTCCAGCCCTTGCCGGTCTCGGAGATGTGCAGGTCTTCCATGGTCACCAGTTCGGTGACCGAGAAGCAGTCATGGACCTCGAACATCGACACTTCGTCGCGCGGGTTCTTGATGCCGGCTTCCTCGTAGGCCTTCTTGGAAGCGATGCGGGTCGTGTGGAAGTAGCTGCCGTCCCACGAATTGTGGCCCGACTCCGAGCCGTTCGAGACCGAGAGCTGCAGCGCCTTCACGCTGACGATGTCCTTCTTGCCGAGCGCCTTGGCGATCTCGGGCGTCGTCACGATGGCCGCGGCCGCGCCGTCCGACACGCCGCAGCAGTCGAACAGGCCGAGCGGCGAGGCGATCATCGGCGCGTTGAGGATGGTGTCCATCTCGACGGCCTTCTGCAGGTGGGCCTTCGGATTCTTGGCGCCGTTCTGGTGGCTCTTCCACGAGACGTGGCCGATCGCCCTCTTGAGGTCCTCGCCCGAGACGCCGTGCGCGGTCATGTAGGCAGTGGCGAGCTGGGCGAAGTTGCCCGGCGCCGTGCCGTTGGCGTTCCACAGGACCTGCAGGGGGCCGCCGCGGCCGCCGGGAAGGCCGCCGTAGCCGGTGTCCTTGAGCTTCTCGACGCCCAGCGCCAGCGCGAAGTCGGCGGCGCCGGAGGCGACGGCGTAGCAGGCGCCGCGGAAGGCCTCGGTGCCCGACGCGCACATGTTCTCGACGTGCGTCACGGGAATGTTGGGCAGGCGCAGCGTCGTCGACAGCGGGATGCCGGACTTGCCGACATGGACCTCGTCGATGGCGGTCGAGAACCACGCCGCCTGGAGCTGGTTCTGGTCGATGCCCGCATCCTTCAGGCACTCCTTGTAGGCCTCGAGCATCAGCTCCTCGGCGCCGCTGTCCCAGCGTTCACCGAATTTCGAGCAGCCCATGCCGAGGATAGCGACCTTGTCCTTGATACCACGAGCCATTGCAGGTCTCCTTGGTGGTGAGGTTGAACTCTTGAACTAACGAAACTCTTGAACCTGGAAGGCGATCCGAGCCGACAGGCTCAAACCGGTGCGGCCTTCCAGAAGTAACGCTTGAAGCCGCCGCGCATCTGGTCGTTGTCGCGGATGCGGAAGGTCATGCGCATCTTGGCGCCGACCTTCACCTGATCCTTGTCGCTGTCCGTGAAGTCGGCCATGAACCGCCCGCCCTCGGGGAAGGTGATCATGCCGTAATACGCCGGCGGATCCGGCGAATAGGTGAGCGAGTCGGCGGTGAACGACATCACCGAGCATTCCAGACCCGCCATCGCGTAGGGATCCTGGCTGTCGACCGCGTGGCAGTTCGGATTGACGCAGACCTGGCTGCGCGGGAACTGCACGGTGCCGCAGACCTTGCACTTGCCGCCGACCAGCCCGTAGATCATGTCGCGCTTGCGCCACAGGACCGACAGCGCGGTCTTCTTGTCGAACTCCGCGCGCATGCCCTTGTCGATCGGCAGCATCTCGTTGAAGGCGAGGAACTTCATGTAGTTCTTCTCTTCCTTCCGGCGCGCCATCCAGCCCGACAGGCCCTTGCGCGCGGGAAGCTTGTCCTTCTCGGCCGTGACCTCGAACACCAGGATATCGACGCCCTGGCCGAAGGCGACGACCATGATCCTCTCGCCCGCCTTCGCGCCTTCCAGCGCATCGACCAGCATGACAAGCGCATGGGCCGCACCCGTGTCGCCGAGCGTCGCGCCCAGCAGATCGCGTACGGCGCCCTCGCCGATGCCCACCATCTTGGCCATCTGCTTCGGCACCGCCGGCATCGGGCTCGGCATGATGAAGTGCGTGATGTCCGTGCCCTTCAGCTTGCAGGACGCAAGCGCCGCCTTGATCGCCGGCGGCACGATCTTCGAGTAGCCCTCGTCGCGGATCCAGCGCTCCTCCCAGCCATAGTCAAAGTCCGACTCGTCGCCACGGAAGTGATCGACGAAGTCCATCGACACGGAGTGATGGCCGACCAGCTTGGCGATCACGTTCTCGGTGCCGCACAGCAGGGCCGCGGCGCCGTCGCCGTAGTTCAGCTCGCCGGACGAGGCGACGCGGGCCATGCGCTTGTCGGCGGCGGCGACCAGCGTCGGCGCACCTTCCCGGGAGGCATTGAGGCCGGCGATGAGGGCCGAGGTGCCGGCCTTCAGCGAGCCGCCGATGTCGGTCGCCGACAGGTTCTGCTCGACGTTCAGCGCCGTGCCGATCACGCCGGCATTCTGGCGATCCTTGAACGGATGCGTGGTCGAGGCGAAGTAGATGTTGCGGACGTCCTCGGCCTTGTGGCTGGTCAGGCAGTCGCGCGACGCCTCGACCGCCATGGTGATCGAGTCCTCGTCCCAGTTGGCCATCGACCGCTCGCCCTTGGCGAGGCCGCGCAGGCCGGGGGCAAACCACTTGTTGGCGTCGTAGACGGCCTGACGGTTGAGACGCAGGCGCGGCACATAGGCGCCAAAGGCCACGATTCCGACCATCGTTCTTCTTCCTCCACCTGGTCCGACCGAAGTCGGTTCATGAACGAGCGTTTATGGCGTCGCTCTTAGCGCGGCCGCCCGTTTCGGGCGAGCCGCTTTTCGTCGTCGTCGCATATTCAGCGAAATTATCTTCCGGTCTGCGGAACACCTCCGGCGGCCGGCATCTCGCGGACCAGATTGCGGTACCCGGCGCCCTCGGGGATGTGCAGGAACTTCTTGCCGTCCTTGACCTCGACCCAGGGCAGGACCGTGACGATCTTGCGGGTCCTCGCTGCGGCGATCGCCCCGGCGACCGTCTTGCCCTCGGCCAGCAGCTCGAGGTTCTTCGTCGTGGCGTGGACCAGCGTCCGCTTGCCGGCCTTCGCTTCCTCGATCGCTTCCTGAGGTCCGATCCAGACCGAGTCCGTCGACTCCGACCCATCGTGCAATGCGATCTGGTCCTCCGGCGCCTCGGCCAGGAAGAACCAGGTGTCGAACCGCTTCGGCACGAAGGTCGGCGTGATCCAGTGCGCGTAAGGCGTCATCAACTCGGTCGCGATCTCCAGGTCCTCGGCCTCGACCATGTCGACGATGCTCGCCTCGTCCTTGGCCAGCTTGGCGCGCCAGCGCTCCTCGATCCCCTTGAGGTCGGCCGCGCCGATCAGCGCCCGCTGACCGCGCTTGCGGGCGAGAAGGACACCGCATTCCTCGAAAGCCTCGCGCACGCCGGCGACCCGGAACTTCAGCTCGGCGTCGTCGATCTTGTCGGCACCGCCGCAGCGCGCCCGCAGCGACGGGGCGCCATCGGCCTCCTCCAGCTTGCCACCGGGAAAAACGAGCGCGCCCGAGAAGGAATCGATCTGGTGATGGCGGACCACCATGAACACTTCCAGCGGCGACGCGGCGTCGCCGGGCTGGGACGGCCGCAGCAGCAGCACGGTGGTGGCGGGCCGCGGCGCGGCGCCCTCGGTCTTCGGTTGGGTCATTTCTTCCTGCATTCGTGTGACAACCGA
>JBILYJ010000554.1:0-3617 GCA_044377795.1 Reyranella sp.
AACAGACGAAGTGCTCGTGCCCACCCTTCGAGACGCATCGCTACGCGATGCTCCTCAGGGTGAGGTTATCGGGTCCGTTCATAACCCGTTGTTTTAGCTGCATTCATTTCCGGCCAGACTCTCAGGATGAGGTGGTGGTTAAATTGAGACCGAACGCCCCCTAATTCGTGCGGCCGGGCGGCGTGTCCGAGGGGTCGCCGAAGGCGCTCATTTCTAGGAAGGCGATCAGCAGCTTGGCGCGCGCCGTGCAGTCGGCGGCTTCGAGCAGCGCCTGCTTTTCGGCCGGGCCGAAGGGCAGCACCATCGACAGTGAGCTGACGAGGTTGGCATCGGCCGCCTGGTTCACGGCGTCCCAGTCGGTCGAGAGCTGGCGGCCGCGGAAGAAGGCGGCGAGCGCCGCCATCAGCCGGTCGCGGTCGAGATCGACGACGTCGTCGGCATGGTCGAGATCGGCGCGATAGGGCGAGAAGACCGAGGAGACGCGGCGGTAGCCGCCCTGGGCGAGGTCGAGTTCGCGCACGATGTCGAAGCGGCAGACGCCGCTCAGCACCAGCATCAGGCGCCCGTCCTCGGTCTCGTTGAAGTTGGTGATGCGTCCGGCGCAACCGACACGGTGCACCTTGGGGCGACCGTCGTCCGACGGCAGCCCGTCGCCCGCAAATCCGCCGGGCTGAACTGGCTGCACCATGCCGATCATGCGCGAACCCGCCAGCGCGTCGGAGATCATGGCGAGGTAGCGCGGCTCGAAGATGTTGAGCGGCAGCTTGCCGCCGGGCAGCAGCAGCACGCCCGACAGCGGGAAGATCGGCAGCGTCTCGGGAAGCTGCTCGAAGGTCGGCTCGAACGGATTGCGCGCCGGCCTTTGTGAGGAGCGCGCCGACTCACTCATGAAGAGGGGCTCACGAGAACAGGATCGTCGAAAGCCGCTTGCGGCCGTCGACCGAGATGGGATCGGTGAAGCCCAGCGCCTCGAAGAACTTCAGGAGCTGCTGGCGCGCGGCGGCCTCGTTCCAGGCGCGGTCGGCCTTGATCATGGCGAGCAGCTCGTCGACGGCTTCCTGCTTCTGGTTGCCGGCCCAGTAGGCCATGGCGAGGTCGAGGCGGCTCTGGAAGTCCTTCGGATCGGCCTCGGCCTTCGCCTTGAGGTCGCCGATCGGGCCGGCATCCTTGGCCTTTTCGGCAAGATCGATTGCAGCCTGCGCGGCCACGACGTCGGCGCCGGTGCGCTCCTTGGCCGGGATCTGCTCGAGCAGTTCCTTGGCCTGTTCGACGTCGCCGAGAGAGACCTGGTAACGCGCGAGGCCAGCCAGGGCCACGACGTTGGTCGGCTCGAGGCCCAATACCTCGCTGTAGAGCTGCGCGGCGGTATCCATGTCGTTCTGCGCGACCGCGGCCTTGGCCTGTTCGAGCAGCTCCGCGAGCTCGGCGGCGGCCGGGTCACCGGTGGCGCCGCCGGAAGCCTGTATGAGGCGGGCGACGAATTCCTTCAGCTGGCTCTCGGGTACCGCGCCCATGAAACCGTCGACCGGACGGCCGCCGAAGAAGGCGTAGACGGCCGGGATCGACTGGATGCGCAACTGCTGGGCCAGCATCTGGTTCTTGTCGATGTCGATCTTGACCAGCTTGACCGCGCCCTTGGCCTCCTTGACGACCTTCTCGATCATCGGCTGGAGCGTCTTGCACGGCCCGCACCACGGCGCCCAGAAATCGACGATCACCGGAACGGTGCGCGAGGCTTCGAGCACGTCCTTGGCGAACTTCGTCTGGTCGCTGTCCTTGATCAGGTCGGCGGGGGCAGCCTGCGGCGCGGCGCCCTGCAGCATCGTTTCCATGGGTCCTCGAGCGGAATTGGGTGTTCGCCTGCAATGTGGCGTCGGCCCCCCCGGGAAGCAAGGGGCCAGCCCGACCCGTTCTAGGGGGCGCGGACCTGGTGTTTCATCAACTCGTCACCCAGCCGGCCGGTGAGGAAGAGGCCGCACATCCTGTAATCGCTGATCAGCGACCAGAGAGGTGCCTCGAAGGTGGCCGGCCGGTTCTTCTCGATGAAGAAATGGCCGAACCAGGCCGGTCCATAGCCGAAAACGGGGACGCCCAGCAGCCACCACCAGTTCTGCGACGCAATCGCCCAGATCAGAAGGGCTGCGGACGCGATGGTGCCGACATAGTGGACCGCGCGCGTCGACGGCTTCGCGTGCTCGCGCAGATAGAAGGGCCAGAACTCGGCATAGGTCCGGAAGCGGGAGGCCATCCGGAGAGACTAACCCAAGGCGCCGGACTTTTTGAGGGCGTCGATTTCGGCCTCGCTGAAGCCGGTCTCGCGCAGCACCTCGTCATTGTGCTGCCCGACTTCGGGCGGCGGGCCGGCGGTGCGCGGCGTGGCGAAGCCCAGGCGGATCGGCGTGTTGACGGTACGCGGGATCGCGGGATTGGTCGTGTCGGCGAAGATGCCGGCATGTTCGGCCTGCTCGTCGTCGATCACGTCGGCCAGCCGTCCGATGACCCCGAAGGGAATGCCGGTGCCGGACAGGCGCTTCTCCCACTCGGCATAGAGACGCGCGGCGAACACCGGCGCCAGCAGGTCGTGCAGTTCCTGGGCGTGCGCGCGCCGCTCCGGCCGTCCGGCGAATCTCGGATCCGCCTTCAGGTCGGGCCGCTCGATGATGTCGCAGAAGGTGGTCCACAGCCGGTCGTCCCGGACCATCAGGAGCTGCAGCCAGCGGTCGTCGAGGGTGCGGTAGAGGTTGGTCAGCGCGTTGCGTGGCTTGTCGGGCGGCGGGCGCACTGGCAGCTGCGCGCCGACCAGCGCGCCGGCGGCGGTGGTGCCGTTGGCCCAGACGCCGTTGGCGTAGAGCGAGGTGCCGACCCAGCCGCCCTTGCCGGTCTGGTCGCGCCGCCGCAGGCCCATCAGGATCGCGGCCACCAGGGTCATGGCGGTGGCGCGGTCGCCCTGTGCCGGCAGCGAGACGCCCGGCGGGCCGCCGTCATAGCGCGCCGCATCGAGGATGCCGGAGCGGCCGAAATAGGCGGTGATGTCGAAGCCCGGCCGGTCGCGGTCGGGGCCGGTCTCGCCGTAGCCGGTAAGCGAGCAATAGATGAGGCGCGGGTTGATCGGCTCGATATCCTCCCAGCGCAGCCGCAGCCGTTCGCGCGCCGGCGGCGGGAAGTTGACGATCATCACGTCGGCGCGCTTCAGCAGCCGCTCGAGGATGGTGCGGGCGCCGTCGGTCTTGAGATCGAGCGCCAGCGAGCGCTTGTGGCGGCCGTCGAGCTGCCACGGGAAGTTCCGGTCGCTCTGCGGGTAGCTGGCATTGCGGAAGTTGTTGCGATGCGGATCGCCGTCGCCCGGCGGCTCGATCTTGATGACGTCGGCACCGAAATCGCCCAACGCGGCGGCGGCGGCGGGCGCGGCGATGAAGGAACTGATGTCGAGGACGGTTAGGCCGGCGAGCGGCAGCGGTTCGTCCGGCGTCATCGAAGCGCACCGCTGGCCTTGAGGGCCGCGACTTCCTGCGCGCTGACGCCTGCCTCGCGCAGCACCTGTTCGCTGTGCTCGCCGAGTTCCGGCGCGGGATGCGCGATGCGCTGGCTGGCGAAGCCGAGGCGAATCGGATCGGCCA
>JBILYJ010000556.1:0-3588 GCA_044377795.1 Reyranella sp.
GTCGGCGTCTCCGAGGTCTGGCCCTTCTTCAGGTCGAAGGCGGCGTCGGCGAATTCCTTCACCATGTCGGACTTCTTGAACCACCCGAGATCGCCGCCCTCGGCGCCCGATGCCTTGTCGGTCGACTTTTCCTTGGCGATCTTGTCGAAGGCCGTGCCCTTCTTCAGCTCGGCGATGATGGCCTTCGCCTCGTCCTCGGTGGCGACGAGGATGTGACGCGCATGCACCTCTTCCTCCGGCGGCATCGACTTCAGGCGCTCCTGATACTTCTGCTGGATCTTCTCCAGGGTGACGAGGCGCGAGATCTCGCGCTGGATCCAGAAGTCCTGCAGGACCTGCTCCTCGACGAAGGCCATGCGCTTCTTGAAGGCCGCATCCTCGTTGGTCTTGGTCTTCTTGCCTTCCTGAACGACCAGCTTGCTGTCGATGATGCGCTCGAGCAGCGCCGGGAACACCGCCTGCAGCGGCATGGAACGGTACTGCTGCGGCAGCGACTGCTGGGCGATCTCGAGTTCGGACAGGCGAACCTGCTGGCCGTTCACGATGGCGACGACCGGGTCCTTGATCGCGGCCGGCGCGGCGGCGGCCGGCGGCTTGGCGGCAGGGGCGGCCGGCGCGGCCGGGGGCTTGGCAGGCTGGCCGGCCGGCGGGGTCTGGGCCAGGGCAGGACCCGCGATGAGGGCGACCGCGCCACTCAGGAGGGCGAGGCGCAGGGAACGCAGGTCAAGACTCATGGCTGACTCCAGCAGATTCATTCGTTGCGAAAGGCGCAAACCGTTTACACAGGCCCCGTTGGGCCAAGCAAGCGCCGCCTCCCCGACGAGAGGCCTGATGACCTTGAATTGCGGCACTTTTTCGTGAGTACCGCGTCCTTGTCGGGGCGATGACGTTTGGGTGTCTGCCTTCCGGCACGCCTGCGATGGTCCGCTGCGTTGACACTCTACCGGCCGCTCTCTATCTCTGATGGCAAGGGCGGGCCACTGAGCCCGCCTAAGTCATTAGAATATCGAGGTTTTCCATGCTTGGCGCGCTTGCCCGGACTCTCTTCGGGACGGCCAACGACCGGATCGTCAAAGGCTTCGACAAGCCGGTGGCGAAAATCAATGCCCTTGAGCCGGAGATGGTCAAGCTGTCCGACGAGCAGCTGAGAGGCAAGACCGTCGAGTTCCGCGAACGCCTGGCCAAGGGCGAAACGCTCGACGACCTTCTGCCCGAGGCCTTCGCCACGGTGCGCGAGGCGGCCAAGCGAACCCTGGGCCAGCGCCACTTCGACGTCCAGCTCAAGGGCGGCATGGTCCTGCACCAGGGCAAGATCGCCGAAATGAAGACCGGCGAAGGCAAGACGCTGGTCGCCACCCTCGCGGTCTATCTCAATGCCCTGCCCGGCAAGGGCGTGCACGTCGTCACCGTGAACGACTATCTCGCCCGCCGCGACGCCGAGTGGATGGGCCGGGTCTACACCTTCCTCGGCCTTACCGTCGGCATCATCGTCCACGACCTCGATGACGAGCAGCGCAAGGCGGCCTATGCCTGCGACGTCACCTACGGCACCAACAACGAGATCGGCTTCGACTACCTGCGCGACAACATGAAGTATCGTCTGGACGCGATGGTCCAGCGGCCCTTCCACCATGCCATCGTCGACGAGGTCGATTCGATCCTGATCGACGAGGCACGCACCCCGCTCATCATCTCCGGCCCCGCCGAGGATTCGTCCGAGCTCTATCGCCGCGCCGACACGGTGATTCCCCGGCTCAAGCCCGAGCATTTCGAGAAGGACGAGAAGAACCGCACGGTCGTGCTGACCGATGCCGGCATCGAGGCCGTCGAGGACACCCTGCGTACCGACGGGCTGCTGGCCGAGGGGATCAGCCTCTATGCGCCGACCATGGTGTCGGTGCTGCATCACGTCACCCAGGCGCTGCGTGCCCACAAGCTGTTCAGCCGCGACGTCGACTACATCGTGAAGGACGGCCAGGTCGTCATCATCGACGAGTTCACCGGCCGCATGATGCAGGGCCGCCGCTATTCCGAGGGCCTGCACCAGGCGCTCGAGGCCAAGGAGCAGGTCGAGATCCAGCGCGAGAACCAGACGCTGGCCTCGATCACCTTCCAGAACCTGTTCCGCATGTATCCCAAGCTCTCGGGCATGACCGGCACGGCGCTGACCGAGGCCTCCGAGTTCGCCGAGATCTACAAGCTCGAGGTCGTCGAGATCCCGACCAACGTGCCGGTCGCCCGCAAGGACGCCGACGACGAGA
Organism: Reyranella sp.; assembly: GCA_044377795.1. Classification (GTDB taxonomy): domain Bacteria; phylum Pseudomonadota; class Alphaproteobacteria; order Reyranellales; family Reyranellaceae; genus Reyranella. The sequence goes on from JBILYJ010000556.1 coordinate 2,262, forward strand.
TCTACCGGACCCTGGGCGACAAGACGCGCGCCATCGTCAAGCTGGTCGGCGAATGCCGGGCGCGCCAGCAGCCGATGCTGGTCGGCACCGTGTCGATCGAGAAGTCCGAGGAGCTGTCGGAGGCGCTGAAGAAGGCCGGCATCCCGCACCACGTGCTGAACGCCCGCTTCCACGACCAGGAGGCCGTGATCGTGGCCCAGGCCGGACGGCCGGGCTCCGTCACCATCGCCACCAACATGGCCGGCCGCGGCACCGACATCCAGCTTGGCGGCAACGTCGAGATGCTGGTGCAGCAGAGCGTGCCCGAGATCACCGCGAAATTCCCCGACGAGGCGGCACGCAACGCCGAGATCGCGCGGGTCGAAGCGGAAATCCGCGCCGGCGTCGAGCGCGACCGCGCGATCGTGCGCGAGGCGGGCGGCCTGTTCGTGGTCGGCACCGAGCGCCACGAGTCGCGCCGCATCGACAACCAGCTGCGCGGCCGTTCGGGCCGCCAGGGCGATCCCGGTGCATCACGCTTCTTCCTGTCGCTGGAAGACGACCTGATGCGCATCTTCGGCAACAACAAGGTTCTCGACTGGGTCCAGAAGAAGGGCATGGCCGACGACGAGGCGCTGACCCATCGCTGGCTCAACAAGGCGCTCGAGACGGCGCAGGGCAAGGTCGAGGCGCGCAACTTCGAGATCCGCAAGAACCTGCTGCGCTTCGACGACGTGATGAACGCCCAGCGCCAGGAGATCTACAAGGAGCGCATCGAGCTGATGGGCACCGAGGACGTGTCCGACACGGTCGCCGGCATGCGCCGCGACGTGGTCGACACGCTCGTCAAGCGGACCATCCCCGAAGGCGTCTACGCCGAGCAGTGGAAGATCGGCGAACTCAAGGAAGAGGTGCAGCGCATCTTCGGCCTCGACCTGCCGGTCGACGAGTGGGCGAAGGAAGAGGGCATCGCCGACGAGGAGATCAGGACCCGCCTGGACGACGCCGTCGAGCGCGTGTTCGCGCAGAAGGCCGCGCAGTATGGACCCGACGTCTGGCGCCAGGTCGAGAAGAGCGTGCTGATGCAGATCTTCGACCAGAACTGGAAGGACCATCTGCTGCACCTCGACCATCTGCGCCAGGGCATCGGCCTGCGCGCCTATGGGCAGAAGGATCCGCTGAACGAGTACAAGCGCGAAGCCTTCAACCTGTTCAGCGACCTGCTGACCAACCTGCGCGAGCAGGTGATCACATTGCTGGCGACCCTGCAGATCCGCATGGAGCCGCCGCCGATGCCCGAGATGCCGTCCGACATGCACGAGGTGCACGAGGACCCGGCCCTCGCCGC
>JBILYJ010000098.1:0-13701 GCA_044377795.1 Reyranella sp.
AGCCAGTAGGTGCCCCCCGGTGCGGCCAGGGAGGCCCGGGAGTTGGTCGACAGCGGATCGTGCGGCGCGATGACGTTGGCGAACAGCGCCGTCAGCACGAAGAGCAGCACGAGGAACGCTCCCACCGCGCCGAGGGGATAGCGCCGGGCGAGGAAGCCGGCCTGGCTCCAGAAGCCCGTTACGTTGGCGCCGGCCTTGGCCAGCGCGGCATCATGGTCGATGACAGCCATGTGTGCCCTCAGTCCGCGTACTTGATGCGAGGGTCGAGGGCCATATAGGCCATGTCGACCAGGAAATTGACGACGACCACGCAGAAGGCGATCAGCATCACCAGGTTCTGCACGATCGGGTAGTCGCGCCACAGGATGGCCTCGACGAGGAAGCGTGCCACGCCCGGAATATTGAACACCGTCTCGGTCACGATCAGGCCGCCGACGAGAAACGCCGCCTCGATGCCGATGATGGTGACGACCGGCAGCAGCGCGTTGCGAAGCGCATGCACGTAGTTGACCGTGGTCTGGGACGCGCCCTTGGAGCGCGCCGTCCGGATGTAATCCTGCCGCAGCACCTCGAGCATGGACGATCTCGTCAGGCGCATGATCAGAGCCGAACTTCGAAATCCGACGGCGGCCGCCGGAATGCTGAGCAACAGCATCTCGTCGATGAAACTTCGTGGCTCGTTCGTGTAGATCGGGATCATGCCGAACCACTGGACCGACGCCATCAGGATCAGCAGGCCGAGCCAGAAGGAGGGAAGCGACAGTCCACTCAGGCTGATGAGGCGCAGCAGATAGTCGATCGCCGAATTCTGCCGGACGGCGCTGATGACGCCGAGCGGCAAGCCGAGGATGACCGAGTAGAAGAGCGCCAGGCCCGCCAGCTTGGCGCTGATCGGGATGCGCGGCGCGATCTCCTCGAGGGCCGGCCGCTCCGAAACGTACGCGAAGCCCAGGTCGCCGCGCACGAGGCCGCCAATCCATTGCAGGTACTGATCGAAGATCGGCCGATCGAGGCCAAGCTCAGCTGCGATCTTGGCCTTCTCCTTGGGATCGGCGATGCCCGCCGAATCCACAAGGATGTCGGCAATGTTGCCGGGCACCAGGCGCAGCATGACGAAGATGAGCACCGACATCCCGAAGAGAGTCAGAACCATCAACAGTACGCGGCGGGTAAGATACGCTCCCATCCTCGTCGTGCCTCCCTGCGCTCAGGCGTTACTTGTCGAGCCAGACGTCTTCGAGACGCCAGCCGTTGTAGATGCTGTTGTGCTGCAGCACGAGGTTCTTCACGGCCGGCGCCCAGCAGGTATTCGAGACGCCATGCACGATCGGCGGGCGCGCTCCGTCCTTGAGCAGCGCCTGCTCGATTTTCGTCACCATGGCCTTCCGCTTGTTCACGTCGGTCATGGCGGACTGCTCGTCGATCATCTTGTCGATCTCGGGGTTCTTGTACGCCGTGTAGTTGCGATCCGACGTGCTGTAGAAGTTCTCGTAGAACACGCCATCCGGATCGTCGAGGCCGGCGCCGGTCAGGTTAAGACCGACCTGGTAGTTCTTCTGCTGGATCTTGTTGTACCAGATCGTCGTGTCGATCGGCTCCAGCTCCGCCTCGATGTAGATCTGCTTCAGCTGGTCGATGAGGATGACGGCCGGATCGCGATAGATGGCGATGTTGCGCGTCGCTACCTTGATCTTGAGCGGCTTGTCGGGGCCGTAGCCCAGTTCCTTCATGATGCCGCGCGCGACCTCACGGTTCTTGTCGATGTCCGGCCCGAACCCGGGAAGCTTCTGCAGATCGTCCTGCGTCATGCCCCAGACGCCGGCCGGCGGCGGCAGCATGGTCGCACCGCGCAGGTCGTTGCCCTGGCTCAGGATGTCGCTGAACGGCTTGCGGTCGAGCGAATAGACCAGCGCCTCGCGCAGCTTGGGATTATCGAACGGCGGCGCGTCGCGGTTGATGAGCAGGTTGGTGTGGACGTTGGTCGGCCGCGCTTCGCAGATCGCATCCTTCTTCTGGTCCTTCACGTCCTTCAGAAGGGGGAAGGTGATGTCGGAATCGAAGGTGAGATCGAATTCGCCGGCGACGAAGCCCAGCACGCGGGTGCTGCGGTTCGGCACGATCTTGAACTCGATGGCGTCGAGATAGGGACGGTCCTTCTTCCAGTAGTCGGGATTGCGCACCAGCTTGATGGCCTCGTTGCGCTTGAAGTCCGCGACCTTGAACGGCCCGGTACCGATCGGCTTGGAGCGCATCGTGCGCGAGTCGACGTGACACGGATAGACCGGCGAATAGCCGGCCGCCAGCATCGACAGGAACGACGGCTGTTCGCGCTCCAGGGTGAAGGTCACCTCGCTGTCGCCGTTGGTCGTGACCTCTTTCAGGTTCTTGTACCAGACCTTGCGCGGGTTCTTGCGGATGATCTCCTGCTTTTCGTCAATCCCGCTCAGGGCGTCCCACGTGCACTTCACGTCCTTGGACGAGAAGGGCTTGCCGTCATGCCACTTCACGCCGCTGCGCAGCTTGAAGGTGAGCTTCGTCTTGTCGGCGTTCCACGACCAGCTCTCAGCCAGCTCGGGCACGATCTTGTCGGGACTGTTGATCTTCTCCTTCGGATCGAAGAGCACGAGATTGTTGAAGACGGACATGAACGGCATGTTCACCGAGATCGTCGCTTCCTCGTGCACCGAGGCACTCGGCGGATTGTCACGATGGGACACGCGCAGTGTCCCGCCCTGCTTCTGTGCGAAGGCAGGAGCGGACAAGACGACGGCAGCCGCAAGGCTGCCGGCAATGATTGCCAGGCGATTTCGCATTTTCTTCCTCCCAGAGGCACGCTCGTTGGCGTGTTCGTTCTTCCCCGTTGCCCAGCAAGCTATCACATCATGTGAGATGGCCAAGCCTTAAAGCGCCGAACCCTTAAGTTCTATCTGGTTCCCTTCCGGATCATGGAAATAGACCGAGGGTCCGGCGCCTTCCGCGCCATAGCGTTCGACCGTTTCGCCGACCGATATCCCAAACGGCGCGAGTTGCGTGACGATGGCGTCACGATCGAAGGGCTCGATGCGAAAGCAGAGGTGATCCATGTTCACAAAGCCCGAGCCTTGGGTTTCGCTGCGCACGAGATCGAGCATCGAGGCACCGGCGCGCATCTGAACGAGGTTCAGCCGCTCGATACGCCGCTCCTCGCGGAATCCCAGTGCCTGTTCGTAAAAACGCACCATGCCGGCCAGATCACGCACACGCAGCACGACATGGTCGATCCGTTCGACTTTAAAGGTCATGGCGAATAGCCTCCTCCGGGCAAGAACGAACCAATGGAGGAGAGAATGGCGTTTGCAGTCAATGCCGCCAAGGCACGCCTGAAGAAGAACGAGCTGTCGATCGGCATCGGCATCCGGCTGGTCCGCAACGTCGACATCGTGAAGGTCATGAAGGCTGCGGGCTTCGACTGGCTGTTCATCGACCTCGAGCACGGATCCATGTCGATCGAGACGGCGTGCGAGATCGCCATCGCCGCGCAGGATTCAGGCATCGCGCCGATCGTGCGCGTACCGTATGGCGAACTGACGATGGCGACGCGGGTGCTCGACGGCGGCGCGCTGGGCATCGTCGTCCCGCATGTCGATACGCCGGAGGAGGCGAAGGAGATTGCTGACAAGCTGCGCTATCCGCCGCGCGGCCATCGCTCGGTGGGCGGTGGCCAGGCGCAGTTCGACTACGAACCGATGCCGCTGGGCGAGATGACGACGAAGTCGGACGAGAACACGCTCATCGTGGTGATGATCGAGACGCCCAAGGCGGTCGAGAATGCCGAGGCGATCGCGGCGGTGCCGGGCATCGACTGCCTGCTCGTCGGCTCGAGCGACCTGTCGATGGAAATGGGCATCCCCGGCGACACCGGCAACCCGAAAGTCCAGGCCGCCGTCGACAAGGTCATCGCCGCCTGCCGCAAGCACGGCAAGTGGCCGGGCATGGGCGGCGCCTATACCGAGGAGCTGCTCAAGCTCTACACCGACAAGGGCATGAAGTTCCTGCTGTCCGGCAACGACCTGCCGATGCTGACCGGCGCCGCCCGCGCGCACCAGGCGAAGGTGCGCGCGTTTCAGAAATGAACTGCCGGGTGCGCGCCACTCCCGTGCGCGCACCCGGCTTCTTAACGCTTCCCCTCGATCTCGATCTCGACGAGGTGCGGCTTGCCGGACTTGAAGGCGGCTTCGATGGCCGCCTTGATGTCGTCGGCCTTGGCGACGTAGGTGCCGGCGACGCCCATGCCTTTGGCCAAGTCGACGAAACCCATGGTCGGGCCGGTCAGGTCCATGTGCATGTAGGGCTTGTTCGACTTCACGTCGAAGCGTTGGCGATAGGCATCGATATTGTGCTTGAGCACCCGGTACTCGCGGTTCGCCAGGATCACGAACACGATCGGCAGCTCGTGATGCGCCGCCGTCCACAACGCCTGGATCGAGTACATCGACGAGCCGTCGCCCGACACGCACAGGATCGGCCGCTTCGTCTCGGCCACCGCCACCCCGATGGCGCCCGCGAGGCCCTGCCCGATGCCGCCGCCGCGCCCGCTGTAGTAATCGCCGGGCCCTGAGAAGGTGAAGGTCTTGAAGAGGTCGAGGTTGGCCGTGATCGTCTCGTCGACCACCACGACATCCTTCGGCGAGCCGGCGCGGATTTCCGCCATGGCACGGGCCATCGAGGTCGGCGTGCGCGACCAGGCCTTCTCGACACGCGCTTTCTGCGCGGCATCGTCGTCGGCCTTGCGCGCCTTCATCGCCGCGTTGCGCCTCGAAGCGGCCGCCGCATCGACGCCGGTCAGCGCCGCATCGAGCGCCTCGAGTGCTGCACCGGCATCGGCGACCACACCGGCATCGAGCGCAAAGTTGTAGGCGAGACGCGAGGCGCCCGCCTCGATCTGCAGCACCTTGGTGCCGGCGGCGAAGGGCGAACCCGGCGCGTACCAGACTTCCTCGAAGAAGGGCCCGCCCACCATCAGCACGAGATCGCTGTCGGCCAGCTGCCTGGCCACGCCAGGCGCATCGAAGGCCAGCGTGCCGCGATAGGCCGGATGATCGGTGGGGAAGGAATTCTGCCCGCGCAGGCCCTCGAACCACACCGAGGCCCCCAGCTTCTCGACGAGCCTGACCAGCGCCTTGTCGGCGCCGGCGCGGGCGATGTCGTCGCCGGCCACGATGGCCGGGCTCTTCGCGGCCGCCAGCAGCTTCGCCATGGCGGCGATGCCAGCCGGATCGGGGCGGGTCGCGGTGTAGGAATGGCCGGGCCTGCCGGCCGGAATGGAGGTTTCCTGCTCCATCACGTCGATCGGCAGCGCCACGAACACCGGACCGGCCGGCGCTTCGTTGGCGATCTTGAAGGCGCGCTGCAGGATCGGGCCCAGCTCGTCGGCCCGCTCGACCTGCACGCTCCACTTGGTGACAGGCGCGGCAATGGCCGCCAAGTCGTGGCCCAGGATCGGATCGCGCAGGCGCATGCGCGTGTCCTGCTGGCCGGCCGTCACCACCATCGGCGAACTGTTCTTCAGCGCGCTGTAGATCGCGCCGATCGCATTGCCGAGGCCGGGGGCCACATGGAGGTTCACGAAGGCGGTCTTGCCGCTGGCCTGAGCGTAGAAGTTGGCCGCACCGGTCGCGACCCCCTCGTGAAGATGGACGATGTATTCAAGCTGCGGATAGTCGGGCAGGGAATCGAGCAGCGGACTCTCGGTCGTGCCGGGATTGCCGAAGATCCGGTCGACCCCGTGATTGATCAGCGTCTCCAACAGAACCTGGCGTCCGCGCATTCCATACTCTCCCTTTGACTTTCCCTGTTCCGGTCGCGCCTTTCGGCCCCGTCCGGATCGGCGACTTCCCGCATAGTAACGAGGCTTGAGCGCGCATGGCATCCGGAGATGACCGCCGGCGGCCGTCCAGTTCCTCCCCGTGATACGACAGGCCGCAGAGGCACGGCAGTTCAATCAACCGGGCCGCCCTGCTAAGGAAATGCATGGAGAGTCGGAAGCACGGCATGGATGGAATTGTCGAGCGGCATTCGCCGGGCCTGAACGAACTCGAGACGGTCGCGCGCCATGACCTGGCGCGGTTGAACTATCCGCCGGCCAATTGGGTGCCGGAGAAGACCGGCCCCGACGGCAAGCCTGTCCTCGACGTGCTGGTGGTTGGCGCCGGCATGTGCGGCCAGACCGCGGGCTGGGGCCTGCTGCGTGAAGGCATCCGCAACATCCGCGTGATCGAGCGCAACACCCACGGCCACGAAGGGCCGTGGAACACCACGGCGCGCATGCCGATCCTGCGCTCGCCCAAGCACCTCACCGGCCCCGACCTCGGCGTGCCGTCCCTCACCTTCCGCGCCTGGTACGAGGCCCAGCATGGCGCCGAGGGCTGGGAGAAGCTCTACAAGATTCCGCGCCTGGACTGGCTCTCCTATCTCCTCTGGGTACGCAAGGTCGTCGACCTGAAGGTCGAGAACGGGGTGTCGCTGCTCGGGGTCGAGCCCGCTGGCGACTTCCTGCGGGCGAACCTGTCGACCGGCGAGACAGTGGTGGTGCGCAAGATCGTGCTGGCCAACGGCCGCGACGGATCGGGCGGCTTCCGCTGGCCGTCCTTCCCGTCGTTCGATCCCGAGAATCCCGCCCGCGCCGGCCGGGTCTATCACACGCTGGAAGAGATCGATTTTGCAAAGCTGAAGGGCAAGCGTCTCGGAATCCTGGGCGTGCTCGCGACGGCGATCGACAATGCCTGCACGGCGCTGGAGGCCGGCGCACGCGAGGCGATCTGCTACGCGAGGCGGTCGCACCTGCCGCAGGTCAACAAGTCGAAGGGCGTCTCCTTCCCCGGCTTCCAGCGCGGCCAGGGCATGCTGGACGATGACTGGCGCTGGAAGATCTACACCTACATGCTGGCGGCCGGCTCACCACCGCCGCACGAATCGGTGCTGCGGGCGCAGAAGCTGCCGGGCTTCGCCTTCCGCTTCGCCGAGCCGTGGCTCGACATGATCGTCGACGCGGACGGCGTCACCGTGAAGACGACCAAGGGGACGGAACGCTTCGATGCGGTCCTGCTCGGCACCGGCTTCGACATCGATCTCGCGCGGCGCCCGGAACTGGGACCGTTCGCCGCCAACGCGACCCTGTGGGGCGACCGCCGTACGCCGGCGGACGCCAGCGCCAACGCCGAGGCGGCACGTTATCCCTATCTCGGTCCGGGCTTCGAGCTGATCGAGAGGGTGCCCGGCCGCACACCGCACATGGGCGACATCCACCTCTTCAACTGGGGCAGCATCCTGAGCCACGGCGCGCTCGCCGGCGACATTCCCGGCCTGTTCGTCGGCTCGACGCGCCTCGTTCAGTCGATCTCGCACGCGCTGTTCCGCGACGATGTCGAGACGCACGTACGGAACATGTACGCTCAGGAAGATCCGGAGCTCGCGCCGACCGACTATTTCGTGCCGCGCGACAGGCGATCCGGCACGCTCTGAAGGGGGAAGAAACATGCAGGCGGATTATGTCGTCGTCGGCGCGGGATCGGCCGGCTGCACGGTCGCGGCACGCCTCAGCGAGACCGGCGCGTCGGTGATCCTGCTGGAGGCCGGCCCCAGCGACTGGCATCCCATGATCCACATCCCGGCCGGCATCCGCTCGCTGATCCGCAATCCGCTGGTGAACTGGAACTTCACGACCGAACCGGAGAAGGGCTCGGGCGACCGCCGCATCGAGTGGCCGCGCGGCCGCACCCTGGGCGGCTCGAGTTCGATCAACGGCATGCTCTATGTGCGCGGGGCGCCGGCCGACTTCGACAACTGGGCGCAGATGGGCTGCCGCGGCTGGAGCTACGACGACGTGCTGCCCTACTTCATGAAGTCCGAGCAGTACGTGCAGGGCGGCGACAAGGAGGTACGCGGCCAGGACGGCCCCCTCAAGGTCGAGGACTACCGCACCATCCTGCCCCTCACCCATCTCTTCGTCGAAGGCGCGCAGCAGGCCGGCTTCCCGTTCAATCCCGACCTCAACGGCAAGACGCGACACGGCGTCGGCTATTCGCAGATGACACGTCGCGGCCGCTGGCGCGGCTCCACCGCGCAGACCTATCTCCGCGAGGCGCGCAGCCGCCCCAACCTGCGGGTCGAGACGAACGCCCAGGGCGGCAAGCTGATGTTCGAGGGCAAGCGCTGCGTCGGCGTCACCTTCCAGCGGGGCGGCAAGCTCACCGAGGTACGGGCCAGACGCGAGGTCATCGTCTCGGGCGGTGCCGTCAACTCACCGCACATCCTGCAGATTTCCGGCATCGGCCCGGCGGCGCACCTGCAGTCGCTCGGCATTCCGGTGGTGCACGACCTGCCCGGCGTCGGCGCCAACCTGATCGACCACTATGTCGTTCGCGTCGTGCATCGCGTTAAGGGTGTCGAAACGGTCAACGAGGTCTCGCGCTTCCCGCGCGTGCTGCCGGAGATCCTGCGCTTCGCCTTCACCGGCCGCGGCGCCCTCACCTTCGGCGTGACGACGGCGCAGGTCTTCTGCGACAGCCGCGAGGGCCTGGCCTCGCCCGACCTGCAGCTGCTGTTCACGCCCGGCAGCTCGCACCCGCTGAAATTCGGGCAGCTCGACGAACTGCCCGGCATGAGTTGCGTCGTCTGCGTCGTGAAGCCCGACAGCCGCGGCACCATCATGGCGGCCTCGTCCGATCCCTTCGCCCGGCCGCACATCAAGCCGAACTATCTCACCACCCACACCGACGAGTTGGCGCTGCTGGGCGGCTTACGTCATGTGCGCAGTATCTTCGCCGCGCCGTCCCTCGCCCAGCACAGCGAAGGCGAGATCCAGCCCGGTCCCGATGTGAAGACCGATACCGACCTGCTGGCCTATGCCCGCCGCGCCGGCAACACGCTCTATCACCCGGTCGGCACCTGCAAGATGGGCGAGGACCCGCGCGCCGTCGTCGATTCGCGCCTGCGCGTGAACGGCATCCAGGGCCTCCGCGTCATCGACGCCTCGGTAATGCCGACGCTGACGACCGGCAACACCAATGCGCCCACCATCATGATCGGCGAAAAGGGCGCGGCAATGATCAGCGAGGATGCGCGCTGAGCCGCACAGAGAAAACGCGTCGTGGCGCCGAACAGGATTCTGCGCACTGTGATCTCCTCAAGGTTCGCTACGATGCCGATACAAGAAACGGGGAAATGACATGGGTTACATGACCGACGAGCGCCGCATGATCCAGGAGACGGCGCGCGCCTTCGTCATGAAGGAAGTGCTGCCGGTCGCGAACAAGCTCGATCCGGAGAAGGGCGACATCCCGCCGGAGCTGATCCAGAAGCTGGCCGACATGGGGTATTTCGGCATCGTCATCCCCGAGCAGTATGGCGGCTTGGGCCTCGGCGTCTTCGAATACTGCCTGATCACCGAGGAGCTGGCGCGCGGCTGGATGAGCGTGGCCTCGATCATCGCCCGCGGCAATGGCCTCAGCGCCGGCCGCGGCATGACCGACGCCCAGCGCGCCGTCTTCCTGCCCCGCGCTGCCCGCGGTGAATTCCTGGGGGCCGCGGCCATGTCGGAGCCCAATGTCGGCTCGGACCTCGGCAGCATCGCCTGCCGCGCGCGCCGGGACGGCGACGACTGGGTGATCACGGGCAACAAATACTGGTGCACCTTCGCCGACGGCGCCGACTACATCATGCTGGTGGCCCGCACCTCCGACGCGCCCGATCCCAAGCGCAAGCATGTCGGCCTCTCCTCCTTCCTGATCGAGAAGCCGCGGGGCACGCTGCCGCCGGGCGTGAAGGGCGCGCCGATTCCCAAGATCGGCTACTTCGGCTGGAAGACCTGGGAACTGGCCTTCGACGAATGCCGGCTGCCCGGCTCGGCGCTGATCGGCGAGGAAGGCCGCGCCTTCTATTACATCTCGGCCGGCCTCGAGCGCGCCCGCGCCCATACGGCGGCCCGCGCCATCGGGCTTGCCCGCGGCGCGCTGGAGGACGCCACCGCCTATGCGCAGGAGCGCCGCCAGTTCGGCCAGGCGATCGGCGATTTCCAGAACACGCGCTTCCGTCTCGCCCGCATGGCGACCGAGATCGAGGCGTCGCGCCAGCTCATGTACTTTGTCTGCGACGAGATCGACCAGAAGCGGCGCTGCGACAAGGAAGCGGCGATGGTGAAGTTCCACGCTTCCGAAATGGCCGAGAAGGTCACCTCCGAGGCGCTGCAGGTGTTCGGCGGCGCCGGCTACACCACGCTCCATGCCGTGGAGCGTTACTGGCGCGACGCGCGCCTCACCAAGATCTTCGAGGGCACCTCGGAGATCCAGCAGCGCATCATCTCAGATCACCTGCTCGGCAAGCAGAAGGCCTGACATGGAAGTCGATACCTTCATCGAAACAGCACCCGCCCTGCGCTTCGCCTTCTCCATCAAGGCCAGGGTCGGGCCGGTGCAGGATCTTGGCCAGACCGCGCGCGGCCATCGCCGCATCATCGACATCCTGGGCGGCGAGGTGCGCGGCCCCCGGCTGGAAGGCGAGATCCTGCCGGGCGGCGCGGACTGGCAGATCGTGCGGCCCGACGGCACGATCGAGGTGGTGGCGCGCTACACCATCCGCAGCGGCGGCGGCGCCCTGATCTACGTCCAGAACGACGGCTTGCGCGTCGCGAGCCCGGAGATCCTGGAGCGCATGTCCAGGGGCGAACTGCTGCCGCCCGGCAGCTACCACTTCCGCACCGCGCCGCGTTTCGAGACGTCGGAGCCGACGCTCAAGTGGCTGGAGCGCACGACCTTCGTCGGGGTCGCCACCCGCGCGCCGGACCGTGTCGCGATCGGTTTCCACGAGGTCCTGTAAACAGGAGCGACCTTCTATCGACTGCCAGCCGGCAATTTTTGGAGAGAAGATCTCTCCACGCCGCCACGGGCCTCACAAAAGGCGGTTCAGCGGCCGAGCAGGTTGGCCCGGACCGTCGCCCAGAAGCCGGGGTCGCGGGGTGCGGACCGGCTGACCGCCGCCACCTTGCGGTAGAGGTCGCCCAGCGACCGCTGGCGTGCATCGGCCCGCAGCCTGGTGCCGTCGGGACCGGGCTCCAGGGTCAGCTCGCGCGTATGGAAGACCTCGAGCCCCGGCCGATGGCCGATGCTGACGACCGAGGTTTCCGGCAACTCCTCGATCAGGAGCTTCATGACGTTCTCCTGCCCGGCCTCGTCGAGCGCCGATGTCGCCTCGTCCATGAAGATCCATGCGGGCTTGTGGACCAGTACGCGCGCGAAGGCCACGCGCTGCTGCTCGCCGCCGGACAGGATGTGATCCCAGCGCTCGGTCTCGTCGAGCCGGTCGCGAAGGTGATCGAGGCCGACTCTGTGCAGCATGTCCTTCAGCATCTCGTCGCTGATTCCGCCCTCGGGTTCGGCCGGATAGAGCATCGCGTCCCGCAACGTGCCCAACGGGAAATAGGGCTTCTGCGGCATGAACGTGATGGCGCCCGTGGGCAGGTGAATGGCGCCGCGCCCCCAAGGCCACACGCCCGCCACTGCCCGCATGATGGTGCTCTTGCCGCTGCCCGACTGGCCGCGGATCAGCACCCGCTCGGCGCGCTGGATCTCGACCTCGGCTTCCGCCACCAGCATTTCACCGCTGGGGCGGGCCACGCCCAGATCGCGCATGACCAGCGTGTCGGACTCGCCCGCCGGATGCACGACGATGCGTGCCTCGTCGGGCGCCTCACTGCTGTCCTCGAGGTCGGTCAGTGCCACATGCAGGTGCACCACGCGATCGGTAGAGGCTCGCCACTCGGCGAACTTCGGAAAATTGTCGATCAGCCACGACAAGGCCCACTGCACGCTGGAGAAGGCTTGCGCTGTCTGCATCAGGCCGCCCAGGGCTATCTCTCCGCCAAGATAGCGCGGCAGGGCGACGATCAGAGGGACGATCGGAGCGAGATAGGCCAGCGAACTGGTGAGCAGCGAGAGATTGCCCTGGCCGCGCGTCTGGACGTTCCAGGCCGACCGCAGGTCGAAGAGCGAGCCGCGCAAGCGTTCGCGCTCGTCCTCCTCGCCACGCATCAGGGCGATGCCCTCGGCATGCTCGCGGGCACGCGTCAGCCCGGAACGGAAATCGGCCTCGCGGCTCTGGCGGATGTTGCCGGCGTGGATCAGGCCGCGCCCCAGGAAATAAGTAAGCAGCGAGCCAATCAGCGCGTAGGCCACGGCGGCCCACACCATGTAGCCCGGCAGGTCGAACTCCAGGCCGAACACCCTGATCGGCATCGTGCCCGACAGCACCCACAGCACGCTCAGGAAGGTGACGAGCTGCAGCACGCACTGCAGGATGCTCTGCGCGAACTCGACAGCGAGCTCGGTCGAGACTCGGATGTCCTCGGCGATGCGCCCGTCGGGATTGTCGACTTCGTCGGCCAGCATGCCGAGCTGGTACTGGCGGCCGGCATTGAGCCAGCGCAGCAGCGTGACGTGCGACAGCCAGGAGCGCCAGTTGATCTGCAGCCGCCGCTTGACGTGGAGCTGGATCGCCACCGCCACGCCCGCGGAAGCAACGATGGCCGCCAGTATCCAGAGCAGCCGCATGAGCTCGACGACGTCACGCTTGTCGAGCGCGTTGAAGAAGTCCCTGTTCCAGATGTTCAGCCACAGCGCGATGCCGACATTCGCGATGCCGAGCAGCACGAGGCCGCCGGTGAGCATCCACGCGACGGCGCGGTATCCCGGGGCCGTCCAGTATCCACTGGCGACGGCCGCGAAGGCACGTACGGAACTGTGCGGTGTATCCAATCAGTCGCGGAAGCCCGGATCGATCCGGTCGAGCTTCCGCAGGAGCGCCGGCCAGTCCAGCAGGCCGAACGGCCGCCGGGTCTTCGGCTGGTAGTTCACGTAGGTCGCCTCGACCACCTCGGCCGGCACGTCGACCAGCTTGGTGTTGCACGACATCGCCGCGATCTGCGTCTTGCAGCTCAGCTCCAGCCGGTGCATGGCGTTGAACGCCTCGGGGATCGTGGCGCCGGTGGTCAGCAGACCATGGTTGCGCAGGATCATCGCGTTGTTGTCGCCCAGGCTCTTCACCAGCGCCTCGCGGGCGGCGAGGTCGAGGACCACGCCGTCGAAATCGTGGTAGCTGATCTTGGCGAAGCGCATCGAGGTCTGCGTGTTGGGCAGCAGGCCGCATTCCATCGTCGAGACCGCCATGCCCGGCCAGGTATGGGTGTGGATCACGCAGCCGACGTCGGGCTTGGCCATGTGAATGGCACTGTGGATCACGAAGCCGGCGCGGTTGACGCCGTACTCCAGGCCGCCATTAAACTCCGGCTTGGCGAGGATGTTGCCCTCGTGGTCGATCTTCAGGAGGCTCGACGCGGTGATCTCTTCGTAGAGCAATCCGTAGGCGTTGATCAGGAAGGCGTCGTGTTCGCCCGGCACCCGCACCGAGATGTGGTTCGCGATCAGGTCGGACATGCCGTAAAGGTCGATCAACCGGTAGCAGGCCGCGAGGTCGACACGCGCCTGCCATTCCTCCGGCGAGACGGTGGACCTGAGGTTGGCAACCTTTGAAGTCTTGAGGGCGTGCACGACCATGGAAACGCTCCAGTAAAAGATAGGTTCCTGAAGCTAGACCCGGCCTCCGCGATCGTCCATCGACGGCTCAGAACAGCCCGCGCGCTGCGAGATAGGCGCCGAGGATCAGAAGACCCGA
>JBILYJ010000557.1:0-3580 GCA_044377795.1 Reyranella sp.
GCATGTCGTCGTAGCCGTTGGCGCCCGCGCCGGCCGCCTTCCAGTGCGCCTTGCGGGCGCGGTGAAGAATGTCGGGCCGCGGCCACGGTACGCGATCGAACACGATCAGGCGCAGCGAGCGTCCCGGCACGTCGACACCGTCACGCACGGCGTCGGTGCCGAGCAGGCAGGAATGCTCCTCGGCGCGGAAGATATCCACCAGGGTCGCGGCATCCATGCCGCCGACATGCTGCGCGTAGAGCGGCAAGCCCGCTTCCTCGAGCACCGGCGCGATGCGCTGGTGCACGGCGCGCAGGCGGCCGATGGCGGTGAAGAGGCCCAGCGCACCACCGCCCGATGCGAGGAAGAGCTCGCGATAGGCTGCAGCCACCTGTTCGGCATCGTCGCGCCTCACGTCCTTCACGACCAGGACCTTGGTCGCGTTCGCATAGTCGAACGGCGACGCCATGGCCGCGCGCATCGCCGGCGCCGCGAGATGCCGCGTGCCGGTGCGCGCCTCGGCGACCGTCCAATCCGCCTGTGCCGCAACGTCCTCGTCGTTGGCCGCCTGCGGTACGCCGAGCGAGTCGCGCAACGTCGCCGACGTGATCACCGCGCCATGCGCGGGACGGATCACCGCGTTCACGAACGGCTCTGCCGGATCGAGATAGTGGCGATGCATGCCGACATCGTATTCGCGGCCCTGTACACGTTCGACCGCGAACCAGTCGACGAAGGCGGGATCGGGATCCTTGTGCAGGCCGCGCAGCATCGCCCGCCAGGATTCGAGCGTCAGCTCGCAGCGGTTGATGAGCGACCGCGCCACGCCTTCGATGCGCGCGCGCTGGCCGGAGTCGAGCTTGTCGGCCTCGCCTTCGAGCTTGGCGCGCAGCGCCTGGCGCAGCCGGCGCACCGGCTGCAGCATCTTCTCCAGCGCCTCGGCGAGCTGGTCGGCCGCTTCGACCAAGCCGGGATTGAGCGGTCGCACGTCGCATTCCTGGCCGAACCCCTGGTCGTCGCCGGCCGAGCGCGCGCGCACCTGCTGGCGCACCAGCGCGAGGAACTCCTCGGCGGGACCAAGCACCGTGCCGTCGGCCAGCCGCGTCTGCCAGTTGATGGAGGGAAGTTGTTGCGCGAGGTCGAGCAGGCGGCGCAAGGCGTTCTGTGCCTCGACATCATCGCCGAGCAAATCGGTGACTCGACGCTCCAGCCCACGGGCGCGGCTGCCGCGCCGTCCCTCCGCGCCGAGCAGCCAGCGGCGCAGGTCCGACGCCTCGACACCGCTCAGATGCGCGCCGAACGCCCCGTCGGCGGCATCGAACAGGTGATGGCCCTCGTCGAACACGTAGCGCAGCGGCCGCGTGCCGTCGTCGAGCCCGCCCATCGCCGCCTGGATCATCACCAGCGCATGGTTGGCGATGACGATATCGGCCTGCCGGGCGCGGCGGATCGTGCGCTCGACGTAGCACTTCCGATAATGTTCGCAGGCCGAGTAGATGCATTCGCCGCGCCGGTCGGCCAGCCGTTGCACGCGGCTGCGGCCCACCAGGTCGAGCAGCCAGGCCGGCAGGTCGCCGCCGATCATGTCGCCGTCGCGGCTGGCCAGCGCCCAGCGCGCCAGCAGGCCAAGGCCGACCGCGTTCTCCGGCACCAGGCCGGTACGCATCGCCGCCTCCTGGAAGTTCAGCAGGCAGAGATAATTCTCGCGGCCCTTGCGGATGACGACACGACGACGCTTCTCCGCCGAGTCGCGATGCAGCCGGTCGAGCTCGTTGTCGATCTGACGCTGCAGGTTGCGGGTGTAGGTCGAGATCCAGACCGGCGCGCCGTTCTTCTCGGCCCACAGGCTGGCCGGCGCGACATAGCCCAGGGTCTTGCCGACGCCGGTGCCCGCCTCGACGAGAACGACGTGGGGTTTGCCTTCCTCCTCGCGCGGCGCGAAGGCCTCGCTGGCGGCCGAGGCATAGTCGCTCTGGGTCGGGCGCGCCTCGGCCATATTGGCGCCGGCCGAAACCAGATGCGCCAGCCGCAATCGCGCCTCGCGCGGTTCGACCGGCTGGCTGCCCGGCGGCGGCGCCGGCGGCGGCTCCTCCCACACGGGCAGGCTCTTCCAGATGTCGAGACCGGCGCCGGGGCGGGATTTCTTGCTCTCTCTATCGATGCCGAGCGCGGTCAGCACCGCATCCCCCCAACTCCAGTGCCCGCGGGCCATCGCGCGCGCCGTTTCCTTCAGTTCGGGGGAGGCCAGCGCCGCCATGTCGTCGAGCTCGTCGAGCAGGGAGCGGGCGATCTCAGGCAGGGCCGCCGCCTCCTGCTCCGGCGTCGCGGGGACCTGCAGGCCGAGCGTTTCGCACAGGCCGCGTACCGTAGGCAGGCAGAACACCGCCGGCCGCACGAAGGCGAAGAGTTCGAGCAGGTCGTGTGCCGCAATCTCCTCGAGCCCGAGCCGCGCCGCCACCGCGGGGGCATGGCAGACCAGTGGCGGGCTGCCGGCCGCCCGGCCCCCTGCATTGGCGCCGCTCAGCCGCTCCAGCGTTCCGTCAGGCGCGCGCCACAGGGCGCCGCGAGCGGTCGCGACCAGGGCCGGCCAGGGAGAGGTCGCTGGGATTGTCACTGACCGTGAATAGCACAGCGCAAACGCCCGATGCAGCGACCGTCAGTTGCACTTAAAATCACGCTCCATGACACCACCCCCCGTCATCAGGAAGACCACCGCCGTCTTCCACCAGTCCGGCGCCCTGCCCGTGGGCAAGGGCAAGATCACCGGCATCATCGCCCTCACTCTGGGTGGGCTTGCCGTGCTGGCGGTGCTCGCCTTCCACTTCCCGGAGTATTTGACCACGCCGGACCTGCGCAAGAAGTACGATGTGGGGCTGCTGCGCCAGATGCTGCTGGTGGGCATGGTGATCGCGGGCGGCATGGCGATCGCCAACCTGGTCCAGCGCCGCAATCGCTGTCTGAATGCGACGGCACTGGGCCTGATCGCGCTGGCGCGGCGATGGGCGGCCATCGCGTCCCCGTCGCCGACTTTCCCGATAACACGCCCTATGTCGGCCTCGACTGGTTCATCCTCGACCTGCTGGGCTCGAGCATGATTTTCATCCTGATCGAGAAGGTGGTGCCGCTGCATCGCGACCAGCCGGTGTTCCGGCCGGGCTGGCAGACCGACTTCACGCATTTCATCGTGAATCATCTGCTCGTCGGACTGGCGCTGCTGATCGCGAACTTCGCCATTCACCGCCTGCTCGGCTGGATGGTCTGGGATTCCCTGCAGAAATGGGTGGGCGGTCTGCCGTTCTTCGCCGCGCTCTTCCTCGTCCTGCTGGTGGCCGACCTGGTGCAGTACTGGACCCACCGCGCCTATCACGAGATCCCGTTCCTGTGGCGCTTCCACGCGGTTCATCACAGTGCCGAATGCATGGACTGGATGGCGGGCTCGCGCCTTCATGTCTTCGAACTCGTGATGACACGCGTGTCCATCCTCGGCGTGCTCTGCGTGCTGGGCTTCAGCCAGGCCGTCACCGACGTCTACATCGTGATCGTGGGTTTCCAGGCGGTGTTCAACCACGCCAACGTCCGGCTGCCCGCGACCTTCGGCAAA
>JBILYJ010000099.1:0-13687 GCA_044377795.1 Reyranella sp.
CAGGAGAAGTTCGCCGAGGCCGGCCGCAAGCGGCCGCAGCCCGAGGTCTATCTTCGCGCCGACGCCACCGTGCCCTACCGCTACGTCATGGAGACCCTGGCCGACGCCTCCAAGGGCGGCCTCTCCAAGATCGCCTTCGTCAGCGAGCCGGCACGATAGGTCTCAGCTCCGCGTTCCCGCGAAGCTCACCGTGGCGACGCCGGCGCTGACCAGCAGGCCGCCGCCGACCTTGTTGACGATGCCGATGGCGCGCGGGTTCGAGGCCCGCCGCCGGGCCCGCGCGGCGACCAGCGCGTAGCCGAAGGCATTGGCGAAGGCCAGCACCAGGAACGTGGTCTCGAAGACCAGCATCTGCGTGAGGAAGTCCGCCTTGGGATCGAGGAACGCCGGCAGGAAGGCCACGAAGAAGGTGATGCTCTTCGGGTTCAGGGCCGTCACCAGCCAGGCGTGCCCCAGCATCTTCACGGCTGAAACGGTATCGGTCCGCGGCGCGGCGTCGAGGGTGCCGCCAGCGCGCCACAGCTTGATGCCGAGATAGACCAGATAGGCAGCGCCGACCCATTTCAGGACCGTGAACAGCGTGGCCGAGGTCGCCAGCAGGGCGCCCAGGCCCAGCATCGAGAGGGTCATGGCGGTGAAGTCACCCAGCGCCACACCGATCGCCATGGGCAGCGCGGTTCGCCAGCCCTGGCCCAGCGCATAGGACACGACCAGCAGGACGGTCGGGCCGGGGATCACCAGAAGAACGCTCGACGCCGCAGCGAAGGCGACCCAGGTTTCGAAGGACATGAATACCTCGTGGATTTGCGCGATCAAGCCACGCTCCAACTGCGGCGTCAGCCGAAATTTTGCCTCTTTCCATCGTCAAGATTGCAGGCTATTCGATCTTGCTGGAGGCTGAATGACCCGTTCAAAGGCACGAGGCTATCATCACGGCGATTTGCGCGAGGCGCTGGTGGCGTCGGGCCGCAAGCTTGTCGAGGAAAAGGGCATTCGCGGCTTCACGCTGCGGGAATGCGCCCGCCGCGCCGAAGTCTCCCATGCGGCGCCCGCCCATCATTTCGCCTCGATGGACGATCTTCTGGCCGAACTGGTCCGCCGTGGCTTCGCGGAATTGACGGCCTCCATGACGACCGAAGCCGAACGGGTCGCAGACGATGAACCGGCGGCGCGGCTGGTCGGTCTTGGCGTGGGCTACATGGCCTTTGCCGCAGCCAATCCGACGCTCTTCCAACTCATGTTCAGTCGCGAGGCCAACCACATCGAGGCCAAGGCGGGAGACGAGGGCGCAGCAAGCCTCCGCCGCCTGCTGGTGGCCGTTCTCGACGACGTGCTCGCAGAGGCATCCGACGACGACCGCCAGCAGGCCGCCGACTTCGCCTGGGCCACCATGCATGGGTTCATCACCCTCGTGCTCGAAGGTGAGATCGGGGGCCGTGACTCCTCCAAAGCCCTGAAAGCTCGGGGACTGGCGGCCCTGGCGGCGATGGCCGAAACGGTGGTGCGCTTCGCCCGGCCCTGAACGGGCCGATGTTCAGAGCGTGATACGAAACAGCAGCGCTTCGGAGCCGCCGTGCGCCGCGACCTTGGTGAAGCGCTCGATGAGGACGCCGCCATTGGCCGTGATGACCTTCTGCGAGGGCAGATTGTCGGGATCCGTCGTCAGGTCGACATGCGGCAGCCCGTGCCTCCGGATGTCCTTCAGGAGCATTCCCAGCGCCAGGGTCGCGTAGCCGCGCTGGCGCTTCCACGGCGCCACGGCATAGCCGATGTGGCCAAGGGCGTACGAGGGGAGCGCCGCCGTCCCCGGCTGCCAGCGAAAGCCGATCGAGCCGCAGAATTCGCCGTCCCACATCCAGCGCCGGTAGCCGGGCATACGGGCGACCATCGTGCCGTCGGGCAGGGTGATGTGGCCGGCCTTGGCTTCGGGATCGTCCAGCGAGGCCACGAACGCCGCCGGATCGGCCTCGATGCGCGCCAGTTCCTCGCGCGGCGCCTCATTGACCCGCACATTGTCGGGCGACCAGCCGCGCCGGAGCGCATCGGCATAACCGTCGAGATGGGCGAGGTCGGGAACGATGAGCTGCAACGGGCTTTCCTTTTCAGGCGGCCGGTGCTGTAGCATGCCGGTCCATGAGTTCCAGCCCTGTCCTCGTCCTCGATATCGATGGCGTCGTTTCCCTTGCCCAGCCGGGCTCGCCGCATCCCTGGTACGCGACCCTCAAGGAAGACTGGGGCCTCAGCCATGACGAGGAACTGGCGCCGGAATTCTTCCTGAAGCCCGACTTCATGGAGGTCCTCCGTGGCCGCCTCGATCTCTACGTGGCGCTGCACGAGTATTTCGAAACCAAGGGCCTGGCCGACCGGCTCGAGGAGTTCGTTTCCTACTGGTTCGAGAAGGATTCCGATATCGACCGCGGCGTCCTCGCCCAGGCCGACGCCTGGCGCCAGCGTACCGGCGGCCGGGTCTTCGCGGCGACCAACCAGGAGCATCATCGCATCGCCTATCTGCGCGACCGGATGGGGCTCGGCGTGCATTTCGACGAGATCGTCTATTCGGCCGCGCTGGGCGTCTGCAAGCCCGAGCGTGTGTTCTACACCAACGCACAGGCCCGCATGGGAGTCACGGTTGCCCAGTCGATCCTGTTCGTCGACGACAAGACGAGCAACGTCGACGGCGCCCGCATGGCCGGCTGGCGCGCCATGCTCTATCGCGGGCCGGAGAGCCTCGAACGGGCGCTGGCGGGCTGGGGTTAGACGTCGCCGCAGCAGCGCGAGACGAGGAGCGTGCAGGCCAGCAGGTCGGCGCAGCCGCCGGCCGACAGGTTGCGCGCGATGAAGGCGCGGTGCAGCGCTTCCGCCTTTTCGAACCAGCCGGGCTGGTGGCAACCGCCCTCGGCGAGGAATTCAGCCGCCGACCGGCGAACGAAAGAGCCCGCTTCGAGGCCACCACGATAAAGCACGGTCGTGTCGTCGATCGACGACATCAGGGCAAACAGCGTCTGGATGCCGGCCGCATTATCGTCGAGGCCGCCCCCTCGCGCATGGCGATAGGCGGGAAGGCCCGTCTCGAACACGGCGGGAAAGGCGCGGGCGGCCTCGCGGCGGGCGCCGTCACGGCCTGTCCGGTGACGCACGAGACCGCCATGGCTCGCCTCGTCGTTCCGGGCTGCGTGGGCGTCGAGCGCGTCGCCCCAGGTTTCCCTGAGCGCCGCACGCACGGCGGCGGGCGAGGGCGACGACGAGCCGGTCTGGGCGCGGGCGATGGCGGCGACCGTCAGGCCAACCGAGAAGATCGCGCCGCGATGCGTGTTGACCCCGCCGGTGACGGCCAGCATGCCGCGCTCCGCCTCGATCCCGAGCGGCATCAGGTGCTGCTCGAAGGAGCCGCCGGCACGGCCTGCCGCGGCGAGGGAGGCGAAAGGCTGCAGCAGCGAATTCGCCGACCGGCACATCAGGTCGAAATCCATGTCGGCATGGGCGCCGGAATCGACGGGGCTGACGAGGCCGGGCTTGGGATAGGCCTGCAACTCGTCACGCATCGCGGCCACGGCCGCCTTGGCCAGCGCCAGATCCTCGGGGGTCATCGTCCGAGCTGGGTGCGCGGCACGAGCTTCAGGGTGTCGACGGATTTCAGCAGGACCTCGTCCCGGTCCTGCAGGAACTCGCGCCATTGGACCTCACCGAGTCCGGGAAAGGACAGCTCGCCATCGATGCGAAAGGCGAGCTCCTGCTCCTCGCGCGCGAGGAAGGCGGCAGCATCGTCTGCCGCGTCGAGGCCAGCGACGTCGATCACCACGTCGAGGTCTGACCCCTCGTGGACATGGCGTTCGCCGGTCAGGGCCTGCCACATCCAGCTCCCGTAGACATGGATGTCATGGCCAGCACGGGCCGTGGCCAAGATCAGACGGGAAAACGAGTGAGCCTGTGCCGTCGCCGCGGGACAGCGCGCGACTTCCTCGAGGCGCGGCGGCCGCTTGTGGCGAACGATGTGAGCGGGGTCGGTCAGGGCCGCCACGCGGCGCGGCCGCAGTTCAGGATGGGACGGATCGGTGGTGCAGAAACCCAGGCCGATTTCGTTGCCGTCATTCCGGCGGCGCGTCACGACGAAGGGGCGACCGGCCATATGCCAGGTCGCCGCCCGGGTGCGATCGTCAACAGTCTCTGCCCCGGGTGCCTGCGACAGCCAGGCCAGCGTGTGACGCCGGAGATCGGTCATCGCGCCGATTCGGCGAGGACCTTCTTTCGGATGTCGAGGGCGAGCTTGCGGCCGCCACGCTTCTTGCCGAGCTCGGCGCGATTGTCCTCGGTCGATGAGGCCGCAATGGCTGCGGCGAGCTTCGCCTGGATGTCGTCGCTGGCCGACCAGACTTCCTCGACCCCGCCCAGCAGCGCAAACGGCGCGGCGCCGAACTCCAGCGAAGGCATGGTCTTCGAGAGCTTCTCAAGGACGGGCGCGGGGATCTTCGTAACCGCCGACATCGCAGCGATCGGCATCAGCCCGACGCTTGCAGAGTCCAGCGCGTAGATGCGATCCGCGAACATGCCGTAGCAGAGGAAGGCGCCGCCGACGGCCTGGCCGGTCGCGACGGTGATGAGCTTGTGGCCCTTGCGCCGTGCCAGTTGGAGGCACGACAGAAGATGGCCGAAGTAGCTGGCGAGGCCCAGCATCTCGGCGACTCGGTTGGGCTCCTGGCCGGCGCTGTCGACCAGCATGACGATCGGCGTCTTCGGCGCGCGCTCGATGCACTCGATCACGTGCGCGGCGAGGCGCAGGGCGGCTCCATTGTCGATGTAGGTGCCGTCGCAGGTGCCGATGACGCAGACCTTTTTGCCGTCGACCGCGGCGTAGCCTGTGAGCACAGACTTCTCGATGGCGATGTCCTTGGCGGAGGCGCCGAACAGGCGGGCCAGAACAGCCCGGGCAGACGGCTTCTTCGGTGTCGGTTTCTTCATGACCTACTTCCCACGCTTGGCGAGGGCGGCGAACTCCGGCCCAGAGGCCAGCGACGCGGCTTGGATATCGCGCACGCCCATGCTCTTCCAGACGGTGTCGGGGTCGCTCGCCGCGCCGAACTTCTTCAACCGCTTTTGCAGCTCCTTCTGGCGCGCCTTGACGGACACGAGGCTGACGGCGCTCGACTTGCCGAGGAACCTCGAGATGCCGTCCCGCACGGCGTCGGCCGTGTCGTGCACCAGCGCGTCGGCATCGCCCAGCAGGTACTTGGTCTTGCCGCCGCTCGTCTTCCAGACCAGGGCGCGGTTGGCCGAGTCGTAGGCCTTCTTGCCCATCCACTTCTCGATGACGATCGGACCGGAGATTCCCAGTCGTCCGTGCTCGGTCATGATGCGGAAATCGCAGCAGGTGGACAGGATGCCGATGCCGCCAAAGGCACCGATGTCGGTGGCGATGACTGCGATGGTCGGGACCTTCAAGGCGCGGCACTCGAAGATCGCGCGCATCGTCTCGGCGATGGCGATCTCGCCGGACGAGCCTTCGTGCAGGCGCACGCCACCGCTTTCGATGATCAGCACGCACGGCACCTTGTCGCGCGCGGCGGCCTTGAACAGGCCGGTGAGCTTGGCACCGTGGATCTCGCCGACGGCGCCGCCGACGAACTGGCCGACCTGCGCCGCCAGATAGATCTTCTTGCCGCCGATCCGCGCGTGGCCAATCACCAGGCCGTCGTCGAACGACACAGGGATGCCGAGCTGGGCAAGATAGGGGCTGGTGATCCGTTCCGGCGGTGGCAACAGCTCAGAGAAGGAGCCCGCGTCGACAAGGGCAGCGACGCGCTGGCGTGCGGTCAGTTCGTGGAAAAGAATGGCGCCGGTCATTTGTCGCCCTTGGTGAGATGGTCATAGGCCTGGCGAAGGCGCAGATTGACGAGCACGGGCGGGGCGCCCTGGTCGTTGATCGTGACCTTCGTTCCGCCGGCCGGATAATGACGGGCGAAGTCGGCGAGGGCGGCGAGCCAGGAGGCCTTGTAGCCGGGGATCGACGTCTCGATGTGGCACTCCATGGCGCTCGACGGCTTGCCGCCGCGCTCGATCAGGACTTCCAGATTGCCGGAGCCGACGACGCCCGCGAGCGCCCACGGCTTGGCGGTCTTCGCGCCGAGCGGCTTGGACGGGAAAGACTTGGCGAACTTTTCCATGCTGATGGGTCCTACCAGTCGACGAATTGCGAGGGCGGGTCGTAGAGGCCCTGGGACCAGCGCACGAGGCCCTTGATGTCCTGCGTGGCGAGCAGGCTGCGGCTCGCCTCCGACGGTCGGACGCCGACATCCTCGGGCAGCTGGACGATGCCGCGGGCCCGCAGGTCCTCGGTCTCGCGCTTCTTGCGCTTGAGGCCGACCGGCGTGTAGCCGGCGACCGCGCGAATCGCCGCCTGGCGTTCGGCGACGGAGCGGCAGGCCGCGAGGTTCGCGATGCCTTCCTCGGTGACGATGTGCGTGACGTCGTCGCCATAGATCATCACGGGCGTGACGCCGTGCAGGGCCTTTCGGATGCTCGGGTCCGTGGCGTCGAGTTCCTCGACGAAGGTCGGCACGCGGCCGGCCTGGAAGGTCTCGACCATCTGGACGACGAGCTTGCGGCCGGGAGGCGAGCCGGGGCCGGGATTGGCTTCCGCGCCGGCCTTGAGCCAGGCCTTGGTCGGATGGCGGCGGCCGGTCGGCTGGCAACCCATGTTGGGCGCCCCGCCGAAGCCGGTGATGCGGTTCTTGGAGACGGTCGAGGAGTTGCCGTTGATGTCGATCTGCAGCGAGGCGCCGATGAACATGTCGAGGGCATAGTGGCCGGCCAGCTGGCCCATCGCGCGATTGGAATGGAAGCTGCCGTCGCGCCCGGTGAAAAACACGTCGGAACGCGCGGCGGTATAACGCTCCATGCCGACTTCGCCGCCGACGGCGAAGACGCTCTCGACCCAGCCGGACTCGATGGCCGGGATCATCGTCGGCAGCGGGTTCACCATCCAGTACTTGCAGATCTTGCCCTTGAGCCCGAGCCGCTCGCCGTAGGTCGGCAAGAGCAGCTCGATGGCGGCGGTGTTGAAGCCGACGCCGTGGTTCAGCGACTGGACCTCGTACTTCTCGTAGATGCCGCGCAGCGCGACCATGGCCATCAGCACCTGCACGTCGGTGATGGCCGCCGGATCTCGAGTGAACAGCGCCTGCAGATGCATCGGGTAGGGGGCCTGGACGACGAAGTCGACCTGGTCCGCCGGGATGTCAATGCGCGGCAGCTTGTCGACGATCTCGTTGACCTGCGCGAAGACGATGCCGTCGGAGAAGGCGGTCGGCTCGACGATCGCGGGCGTCTCCTCGGTGTTGGCGGCGAGGAAGAGGTTGCCCTTGCGATCGGCCTGGGCCGCGGCGATCAACGCCACGCGCGGCGTGAGGTCGATGTAGTAGCGCGCGTACAGCTCGTTGTAGGTGTGGATAGCCCCGACCGGGAACTTCTTCGCCTTCACGAGATCGGCGACGGCGGTGCCCTGCGGGCCAGCGTAGCAGAAGTCGACCTGTTTGATCATGCCCTTCTTGAAGAGCTCGATATGGGCCGGGAGCGTGATGCACGACATCACGAGGTGGATGTCGCGCAAATCCTTCTTGTCGAGGGAGGCGAGCTGGTTGGCGAGAAAGTCCGCCTGCTTCTGGTTGTCGCCTTCGAGGCAGAGGATGTCGCCGGGCTCTATGATGCGCCGGAGGATCTCCGGCACTTTCGCGGGGGCCACGAACTTGCCGCGAGCCAGCTTACCGACCCGCGCGATGCGCTCGGCCTTGTTCTGGCGGCGCTTCGCCGTTTTTGCAGTGATCATGGTGTCTATTTCGTATATCCGTCCTAGGCGGTCAATGTGCTAGAGCGAACCATGCTGATGTTTGAAATACCCTTCGGGACGACCGATTGGGACGGCGTCGAGCGCACGGAGCATCCGGGCGAGACCGGCAAGGCGTTCTGGCGCACCAGGACCTTCAACAACATTCGCGTGCGGATGGTCGAGTACACGCCGGGCTATCTCGCCGATCACTGGTGCCAGAAGGGCCACATTCTCCTGGTGCTGGAGGGAGAATTGTCGACCGAGCTGGCGGATGGCCGCACGGTCGTGCTGAAGCAGGGGCAGAGCTACCAGGTTGCCGACAATACGCTCGGCCATCGGTCGCGGACGGAATCGGGCGCCAAACTCTTCATAGTGGACTGACATGACGGACATGATCGGATTTATCGGCGTCGGCACCATGGGCGAACCGATGTGCCGCAATCTCGCGCGCAAGAGCGGCATGACCGTGCTCGCCGCCGATCGCGACACGGCGCCTCTCGAGAGGCTGGCGGTCGACGGCGTGAAGGCGGCGTCTGTCGACGAGATCGGCGAAAGCTGCCGCACCATCTTCCTGTCGCTGCCGGGCGGCAGGGAGGTCGAGGAAGTCTGCCTGGGCACCAACGGCCTGGTCTCGAAGGCCAGGCTCGGATGGAACGTGGTCGATCTCAGCACCGCACCGCCGATCCTGGCGCGCAGGCTCTACGAGGAGTTCCAGGGCAAGGCCTCGGCCTTCGCCGACGCACCGGTCGCACGCACGCGACAGGCCGCGATCGACGGCACGCTCTCCATCATGGTGGGAGCCACAGTTCCCACCTTCGAGCGCATCGCGCCGCTGCTGCGCCACATGGCGAGCGAGGTCACGCATTGCGGTGATGTCGGCGCGGGCCAGACGGTGAAGATCGTGAACAACATGATCCTGTTCCAGACCGTGGTGGCGCTGGCCGAGGGCCTGTCGATCGCGCGCGCGAACGGCGTCGACGGCAAGGTGCTTTTCGAGACTCTCACCAAGGGCTCGGCCGATTCCTTCGCGCTGCGCAATCACGGCATGAAGGCGTTGCTGCCAGGCGTCTTTCCGGAGCGCGCCTTCTCGACCAGGTACGCATTGAAGGATCTGGGCTACGCCATCGACATGGCCGAGCAGGCGGGTGTTCCGGCGCTGGGCGCCGACGTGGCGCGCGAGGTGATGGAGCGCGCGGTCGACCTGGGACATGGCGAGGAGTACTGGCCGGTCCTGCTCAAGGCAATCGAGGACGCCAAGGGCAAGGTCTGATCGTCAGAACTTGACGGGACCCACCGTGGTTCGCTCATAGCCCTTGCCGCGCATGCAGTCGGTGAGCGCCACGCTCGCGGCATGTGACAGGTAGACTTCGACTTGACGCTCCCACAGCGCGCGATTCGGCTGCGCCATGTAGCCGAAGAAGGGCGGGCTGTGGAACGGGTAGGCGAGTACCCGGGAGTAGGCCCGGAGCGACTCCTTCTGGCCGGCGCGACGGCATTCCAGGAGATCGCCGGAATCGGGGACGAGTGCCACGCCCTCCTTCTGCCACGGGCTCAGGGTTTATCAGGCCGCAAGCAAAAGCATCGCGACGGCGACGAAACTCACGACAGGCAGGTTTCTGTTCACGCAAGTGTTATGGTCCGCTGCCGGACGGACGAAGTGAAGAGGGAGACGAGGCTGATCGCGCGGATTGCTGTGGGTTAATCCGAGAGCGACTGCCGCTCCTGGCGTTCGAGAATCAGCATCCCGATCACGGTCATCAACGAGCCTGCCGCCATTGCCAGAATCGCGACCTGCCAGGCGAAGATCGTTCCTCTGCCGCCTGAGAACTCCAGAAGGAAACCGCAGATCGTCACTCCCGCCCACGCCGCGCCATTGGCCGAAAGCGACATCAAGGCAAGTGCGGCTCCTCTATCCGAAACCGAGACGCGTGCCAGCATCGCAGGCGGGAGAGAACCGGCGTCTGAGAAGATGGCGCAGATGTAGATGACGCTGACCGCAAAGATCACCGGGAACGGCATGTCGAGGCAGAGCGCGAGCACGACGCCGGCAATCACCGAAAGTCCGGCGGCAATGGCGATGACACGATGGCGCTGCCCTAGGGCCGCACGATGCGCCACGAACGAACTCAGCGGCATCGCGAGCAGGCCGGTGAACGCCGTCACAAGCGCCAGATTCAAGCCGGAGAAGTGCTGATTCGACGGCGACGTCACAGCAAAAGTCAGCAGGGCCACCCACCAAGTACGAAAGGCCATCCCCTCCCAACTGTTGCCGGCGACGGCCAGAAGCATCCAGCCGATGCCGCGGCCTCGAGCAACGGACTTAAGGCGCGCCGGCAGACTCTCGCTGACCTTGCGCATCGCCGGAGACGTCATCGTGGCGACGACGAGCATCATGGCCAGGCCGGCGCAAACCGCCGCGGCCATGAATGCGCTGGGCCAGCCTAACAAGGACTGTGCGCAACCCGACACGGCAAAAGACGCAGACAAGCCCAGGGTGAGCGCAGAAACATGAATGCCGACGGCCCGCGCCTGACGGTCGGCCGGGATCGACTCGATGAGCAGCCGAAGGCCCGGCATGTAGATGCCCGCCATGCCGATGCCGCTGGCTATCCGGGTAAGCACCAAGGCCTCGTAGCTCGTACTCAGAAGTGGAAAAAGCACCCCTCCAGCGACTCCCAGAGAACAGCCGAGCGCGTAGAGCCTGCGAGGAGCCAGTGTATCGGTCAGTGCCGCGAATACCGGAGACGCAACGGCATAGGATAAAAAGAAAGCGCCGCCGGCCAAACCGGCTTGCGCTTCCGAAAAACCGGTATCGGCCATCAAAGCCGGGAGGACGGCTGCGTAGTTGGCGAAGCCGATGGTATTGAGGACGAGCGCGATCGTCATGACGAGCAGCGGCGACATACCGTGCTTCTACGATGGTGATACAGACCGCAGATAATGAATTGCGATCACCACACCTGAGCTGGATTCATGTCGGAACGGGTACGCGCAGATGCGGCTTCACCACTTGTGCCAGCCAACGCCTTATGGTCACCAAGCGATCCAGTGTCTCCTCGCCCGGCCGGCACTCGACGTAGTAGGCGCCGAGACTTGGGATGCAAGTTTCAGACAGCCGCTGCAGTCGGCGTTCCCGAATATGTCCGGCAATCATCTGCAGTGGCGCGACGAGCAGTCCCTGTCCATCGATAGCCGCCCGCACGGCGCTCGGGAAACTGTCGAACCGCAGGATTTTTTTAGGTTGCCAGCTATCGGTCAAGCCGGCCGCGTATGCCCAGACGTTCCACGCCTCAGGGGCAGGATCGTGGAGTAAGAGCGTCTGTCTCATCATCGTTTCCTTCGAGCTCAGTATGCTTCGCTGGCTCGCGACGCTGGGACTGGCGACGGGACTGGACACGAGCTTGAGCAGCACTTGCGAAAACACGCCGCTTGCCGGTTTTGAACGATACGTGATCGCGAGATCGACCGGGTCGCGGAGCAGGTCTGGAAGCGATCCTCTGACCTCGATGCGTAGTCCTATTCTTGGATGGCGCTTTTCGAAAGCGTCGAGTAGCGGCAGCAGGATCTCGCTCGCGAACGTCGGCAAGGTCGTTATGCGAAGCGTGTCGCGAGTCGCAAACGCGGCATCTGTTGCCGATCGCAAACGGTCGAAGGCATCGTTCACGGCGGCGGCATAACGTTGCCCAACCGGCGTCAGAGTGACAGATCGGCCCCGACGAACGAAGAGACGCAGCTGCAATTGCTCTTCAAGGCTATGGACCTGATGGCTCACAGCGGAGGCCGTGATCCCGAGCTCGTCGGCCGCAGCTCGCATCGTCCCGAGACGCGCTGCCGCTTCGAAGGCGCGGACGGCTGACAGCGAGGGGAAGGTCACCTGGGATCTCCAGCGTTGACTTGAAAGACATCAAATACATGAAATCAAATCAGCATTGCTTTGGGAAGCTCACTTGTCGCCCGGTGTCGGGGGCCGCACGCTTGAGCGATCCCCACCTCACGACTGGAGACAACTATGACGACGGACTACTTGTCACGCGCTCGCGAAGCACTTCAAGAGCAGATGTTCTCGAGGCTCCTGGGTACGGAGATTCATGCGTTTGATGCGAGGTCGATTGACATGCGACTGCCCATCACCGACGACCTCGGGCAGAACCACGGCTTCGTCCATGGAGGCGTGATCAGTTACCTCGCCGACAACGCCATGACCTTCATCGGAAGTGCTTTACTCGATGGCGGGGGAGTGGCGTCGGAAATGAAGATAAACTTTGTTCGCCCAGCGATCGGACAGTTGCTGATAGCGAGGGCCTCAGTTCTTTCGGCCGGTCGAAGCCAGGCCGTCTGCCGGTGTGACGTGTTCGCGGCAGCGGAAGGCGTCGAGAAACTATGCGCGGCGGCGCAAGGCACGGTCGCGAAGTTGGGTCAACAGAAGCGGTCGGTTAGCCCTGATGTGGACTGAGTTGCTGCGTTCGCCGTCTCGAAACGGCGGAAAAAAGACAGGCGATCGGGAGGTTGAAAACTTATCCACAGACGGGAATTGCAGCTCAGGCAAGACTGAATAGCGTATATGCAATGACCGATTCAAAACACGCCCGGCCCGGAGCCGGGCGTTTTCGCGTCGTATCGCAAGGCCAAGAGTTGGAGAATGGGATGGCGCGGATTGCTGTGGGTGGATTCCAGCACGAGACCAATACGTTCGCACCGCAGCAGGCGACCTGGGAGGAGTTCGTGCGCGCCGATGCCTGGCCGCCACTGCTGCGCGGGCCGGAGATGATCGCCGGTGTCGAAGGCTTCAACATCCCGATCGCGGGCGCGGTCAGGAAGCTGACGGAGTTGGGCCACGAGATCGTGCCACTGGCCTGGGCGGCCGCGTCGCCGGCCTCCTACGTGACCGAGGACGCCTACGAGAAGATGTGGGCGCTGTTCGACGAGGACCTGAAGAAGCACGGGCCGTTCGACGCGATCTATCTCGACCTGCACGGCGCCATGGTCGCGGAGAACACCGAAGACGGCGAGGGCGAGCTGCTGCGCCGCATTCGCGGCATTGTGGGCGATGCGCTGCCGATCGTGGCCAGCCTCGACTACCACGCCAACCTGACGCCCGACATGGCGGCCCTTGCCACGGCCCTCGTAGGCTATCGCACCTATCCGCATATCGACATGGCGGTGACCGGCAGCCGCGCGATCGAACTCCTGGACAAGCTGCTGCGCGAGAAGCGGCCGGTCTATCGCGCCTATCGCCAGCTCGACTTCCTGATCCCGCTGGTCTGGCAGTGCACCTTCATCGAGCCGGCAAAGGGAATCTTCGACCTGGTGGGTGAACTCGAGGCCGGCGAGAAGAGCCACAATCAGGGTATCGTCAGCGTGACCCACACGCCGGGCTTCCCGCCGGCGGACATCGCCCACTGCGGACCGGCGCTGGTGGTCTACGGCCATGACAAGGAGGCCGTCGAGGCGGCCGCCGACAAGCTAGCGGCCACGGTGAAGGCCCAGGAGAAGGCGTTCGACGGCGAGCTGCTCGATCCCGACCAGGCGGCCCTTCGCGCCATCGAGTTGTCGAAGAACGCGACGAAGCCGATCGTGCTGGCCGACGTGCAGGACAATCCCGGTGCCGGCGGCACGTCCGACACGATCGGCCTGCTGGCAGCCCTGATGCGCCACAAGGCCAAGGGGGCGGTGATCGGCATGATCGTCGACGAGGGCGCGGCCCGGGCGGCCGTCGAGACCGGCGAGGGCAAGGTCATGCGGCGCGGCATCGGCGCCGTGGTGGGCTATGGCGGCGAGAAGCCGGTCGAAGCCGACTGGCGCGTGGTCAAGCTGAGCGACGGGGTCTTCACCGGCACCGGCCCCTTTTATGGTGGCGCCAAATTCCAG
>JBILYJ010000558.1:0-3576 GCA_044377795.1 Reyranella sp.
AGAGCGCTGCCCTCCGAAGGCAGAGGTCGTGAGTTCGAATCTCGCCGGGTCCGCCAATCATTCCAATGACTTAGCCGTTGGCCTTCCGCTTGCCTCAATAGGTGGGGAAGCACTGGGGAAGCAGGCGGCGAGATTTCGCGGCGACGGACGCGCCCAAGCTACCGTTGTAAGTCCCTATTGGCGTCGATCTTGTGCCCGCCACTCCCATGCCGGCATGCAGCCGTGTGCATGAACACCTACGCCGTCAGCTGGCGCGCGAGTGGAAGCCGAAGCGGTAGTCGGCGCAAGGGTCGGTCTCACGCATGTCCATTTTCGAGGATTCTTGGACGGTCTGTCGAAAAAGCGAGCATCACGACATCAGGCGTCGAAGCAGGGCACTCGTGCGGTACAGCGGAGACTATGTCGAGCAAGAAGCGTTGGCGAAGGCGGATCGGCGGGGCATTCACGCGCACGACTGCGTGCCGGCTTGGGAGTGGAGGGCAAGTCAGCGAAAACAGTCAGGAAAGGCTAGGCCCTAGCACTGAGGCGCAATGCGCTGACGGTAGCCGTCGTAATACTGGCTGCCGCAGGGGACCTGCTGCTGCACGACGTGGTCTGGATATCCGTTCTGACCGCGGTTAGTCACTGTCACCGTCGTATAGCGTTGACCTTTAGACTGATTGTTGGGCGGCCAGCTAGACTGATTGTTGGGCGGCCAGTTCTGCGCCTGCTGAGGGCCGTAACCGCTGTTGTCGTAGCCTCGCGATGCCCCGGAGCCGTAGTCCTGGCCTACTGCCCCGGTGATGCCGAAACCTACTACGAGCATGAATGTCATAGAGAGCTTCATAGTGTCCGTTCCTCCCGCGTGATTCGTCCTTATAGGATAAGATGGCGACTTGGCCATTGAATAGGCCCCTGCGTGCATACGACCAATATCTGGCGAATGATTTTGGGGGGATAACATCGTGGTCGCTGACAGATCGTGTAGTTTCAGGCTTCCGACGCAAGTCTCTGCCGTGAAGATGTCGGTATTGCTCGCCGTGGGTATTGCGCTCGTGGCGATGCCGGCCTGGTCGCAGGGCGCGATGATACCGGGTGGCGGGGCCATGACGCCCCAGCCCCGCGTCGCCCCGGCCCCGCAGGCTCCCGTCGTCGCGCCTCAGGCTCCCATCGCGGCCCCCCAGGTGCCGCTCGTCGCGCCGGCACTCTCGGGTGACCGGCTCGTTCCAATGACCAATTCCGTCCGAACGAGCGGCACGCCGACCGGTCCCGAAAAGCCGATGCCCAACTACTCGAACAACCCGATCCCGGGCATCGACGTCGTGGTGTAGAAGAAGCCCTCCGGCGGCAAAGGCATTCCGACGTCGAAGACCGACGGCACCGGGCAGACGACCTTCAGGCAGTTGGAACCGGGCAACTACGAGGTCGCGCTGCCCAGCGTTCCCGGCGGAGGCGCGGTGAGCATGACGACGTTCGTCAACGGCAAGCTGGCCTCGCGCACGGAGTTTCCGGCCGGAACCTCGGTGGGCACCTTTGCAGTCGCCAGCGCCAAGGACACCATCACCCTCAAGTTCGAGACCAATATCGGCTCAATACCGAATGGCGTTGGCGGTCAGGGTGGCGGCAGATTTTGAGCAAATAGAACATAGCTCTTTCGGCCGTATCGGTCTTCTCGCACATTCGTCGCGAGACGACCTTCGGCCGGGCGGGGTAATGGCGACGCTTGAGCGGACCAAGCGTGCCATCCTGCGACGGGGGAATGTCCCGTCGCCCCCAAAGATCGTCGAGGGACTTCTCCCTCGGGATTTCTCAGATGCGCTCGATGATGATCGCCGGCGCCATACCGCCGGCGGCGCACATCGTGACGAGACCGAACTGCTTGTTCTGCCTCTCGAGCTCGTCGAGGACGGTGCCGATCAGGATGGCGCCGGTCGCCCCGATCGGGTGGCCGAGCGCGATCGAGCCGCCGTTGACGTTGACCTTGTCGCGATCGAGATCGAGATCGCGCACGAACTTCTCCGAGACGACGGCGAAGGCCTCGTTGATCTCCCAGAGGTCGATGTCGCTCGTCTTTAGACCGGCCTTCTCCAGGACCTTCCTGGCCGCCGGCACCGGCGCATTGAGCATCAACTCGGGGCTGTCGCCCATGTTCGCCATGGCAACGACGCGGGCGCGCGGCTTGAGGCCATGGGCTTTGGCGTAGTCGGGCGACGCGAGCAGCACGGCGGCCGAGCCGTCGACGACGCCGGAGGAATTGCCGGCATGATGGACATGCTCGATCTCGAGGTCGGGATAGGCCTGCAGGATCAGCGAGCGATAGGTCATGCCCTTGTCGTCGAGCGGGACGTCGGCCATCGCCGCGAAGGCGGCCTTGAGGTTTGCCAGTCCCTCGCGAGTGGTCTGCGGACGCGGATATTCCTCGCGATCCAGGGCGAGCGTGCCGTCTTCCCTGTAGACGGGGATCAGGGATTTGTCGAAGCGGCCCTCGGCGATGGCAATCGCCGCGCGTTGCTGGCTGATGTAGCCCGCCTCGTCCAGCGCCTGGCGCGGGATCTTCTCCAGCGTGGCGATGGCGTCGGCGCAGATGCCCTGGTGCGTCTGGGGATGATGCAGGCGCAGGCGCAGATTGCCGTTGTCCATGACCGCCGGCCCGCTGCCGCGGCTGCGGTCCATGGACATCATCTCCGTACCGCCGGCGACCACCAGGTCTTCCATGCCCGACTTGATGCAGGCGGCGGCGAGGCTCACGGCGCTGATGCCCGAACCGCAGAAACGGTCGATCGTGATGCCGCTCGCCTTGACGTCATAGCCGGCATCGAGGGCAGACATGCGACCGAGATCGCCACTCTGCTTCGAGACCTGGGCGGCAGTGCCCCAGATCACATCGCCAATCTCCTTCGTGTCGATCCTGTTGCGTTCGGCGATCGCCTTGAGAACGGTCGCACCGAGCTGCTGCGGATGAACCTCCCACAGCGCGCCCTTGCCCGCCTTGCCGACGCCGCGCGGCGTGCGGCAGGCATCGATGATCCATGCTTCGGTCATTGCTTCGTCCTTTCCCGGGTCTCGGCTCAGCGTGGCGCCATGCGAATGGCGCCGTCAATGCGCACGTCCTCGCCGTTGAAGTAGCCGCAGGTGATCATCGTATGGGCGACCTGTGCATACTCCTCGGGGCGTCCCAGACGCTTGGGGAACGGAACCGAGGCGGCCAGCGCCGCCTTGACGTTGTCCGGCGCACGCGCGAGCAGCGGCGTGTCGAAGATGCCGGGCAGGATCGTGTTGCAGCGAATTCCCTCGTTGGAGAGGTCGCGCGCCACCACGAGCGTGATGCCGACGACGCCGGCTTTCGAGGCCGTATAGGCGACCTGGCCGATCTGGCCGTCCTCGGCCGCGACCGATGCGGTGTTGAGGATCACGCCGCGATCCCCGTCGGGCTGCGGTGCAAGCGTCAGCATGCCCGCTGCCGACTTGGTGATGCAGCGGAATGTGCCGATGAGATTGACGTTGATGATGCGCTCGAAGTTCTCCAGCGGATACTCCTTGGGAGCACCGGTCGTCCTGTCGAGCGATGCGGTCTTCTGGGCACCGCCGCCGACACCG
>JBILYJ010000559.1:0-3572 GCA_044377795.1 Reyranella sp.
GATCGAGGAAGCCGTGCCGGCCGACGTCCTCTCCGCCGCGCTCTACGCCCGCTTCCGCTCGCGCGACCGCGAAGGCACGGCCAACAAGCTCCTGTCGGCCATGCGCCATGCCTTCGGCGGCCATGTCGAGCCGAAGACGTGAGATTCAAAGGAGCGGCTTTACAGGAACGACAGGCCGCCGCTCAGGGCCACCGTCTGGCCGGTCATGTAAGCGTTACCGATCACCATGAGGACGGCCTGGGCGCATTCCTCCGAGGTGCCGAAGCGGCCGAGCGGAATGCGGTCCGGCGAAGAAGCGAGGCCACCGCGGACCATGTCGGTCTCGATCAGCGAGGGCGCCACGGCATTGACCGTGACACCATCCTTCACGACCCGCGCGGCGTAGCCCCGCGTCAGGCCTTCCATACCGGCCTTGGAGGCATTGTAGTGCGGGCCGATGCCGCCGGCGCCGCGGGCCGCGCCCGAGGAGATGTTGACGATGCGGCCCCATTTGCGGGCTCGCATGCCCGGCAGCACCGCCTTGGTGCAGAGGAAGGCCGACTTCAGGTTGACCGCGATGGTACGGTCGAACTGCTCCTCAGTGAGGTCGTCGATGCCGGTCATGATCGCCAGCCCGGCATTGTTCACCAGCACATCGACCGGTCCCAGCTCGCGCTCGACCGTCGCCATCATCGCGGACACGGCCGCGCTGTCCGACACGTCGGCCGCGACGGCCATCGCCCTGCCCCCTGCATTCCGGATAGAAGCGACCACCTCGTCTGCATCCGCCGCGCGCTCGCGGTAATTGACGGCAACGGCGGCGCCTTCATGGGCAAGTGAAAGCGCCACGGCACGACCGATGCCGCGCGATGCGCCCGTAACCAGAGCGACCTTGTTGGCGAGCGACGCCATCTCAGATCTCGTCGACGCCGAAGGCCTGGCGCATCGCCTTCACCCCTTCCTGGTGCGGTGTCCACAGGCGGCCGCCGACGAGGCCGCCGTCGACCACGAGATCGTGGCCGTTGATGAAGGTCGAGTCGTCCGACGCCAGGAAGACGGCGGCCTTGGCGATGTCGTCGACGATGCCGGCGCGCGGGATCGGCTGGTTCTTCGCCATGCTGGCCTTCATCGCCTCGGCGTAGGAATCGGCCTTGTCGGGGGCCAGACCGAGCGCCTTGGCGAAGATGCCGGTGGCGATCCCGCCCGGCGAGATCGAGTTCACCCGCACGTTCTTCTCGCCGAGCTGCATGGCGACGCAGACCGTCAGGTGGTTCACCGCCGCCTTGGCAGCACCGTAGATCATGGAAGTCGAGTAGCCTGCCCGACGCCCCGCGACGCTGCCATTGTTGATGATGCTGCCCGAGCCCTGCGCCATCATGAGCGGCGCGGCGTGCTTCATGCCCAGCATGACCGAACGCACGAGCGTCGCCATCGCCGCGTCGAAGCCCTCGACCGGGACAGTCTCGATCCCGCCCACCGGCGCCGGACCGCCGGCATTGTTGAACAGGCAGTCGACCCGGCCCCACTTGGACAGGCAGGCGTCGAACACGCGCTTCACATCGTCCTCGCGCGTCGCATCCGCCGTCACGAAGAGGCAGTTGTTCTTGCCCAGTGCCGCCTCGAGCGTGCGGCCGAGCTCCTCCCGCCGCCCGGTGGCAACGACCTTCGCTCCCTCCTCGACGAACAGTTCGACGGTACGCCGCCCGATGCCGCTGGTCGCGCCCGTAACGATGGTGATCTTGCCCTCGAGCCTGCCCATGCTTCTCTCCCCTTTGCCGGTCCGGAATGATACACCACCGCCAACCAGGAGAAGCATATGACGGTGTTGGGAATTCTCGGCGGCAGCGGCGTCTACGACATGGCCGGTCTCAAGAATCCGGAATGGCGGCGGATCGCG
Source organism: Reyranella sp. (assembly GCA_044377795.1). Classification (GTDB taxonomy): domain Bacteria; phylum Pseudomonadota; class Alphaproteobacteria; order Reyranellales; family Reyranellaceae; genus Reyranella. The sequence continues at coordinate 1,877 of JBILYJ010000559.1, forward strand.
TCGCCGTTCGGCGAGACCTCCGACGAGTTCCTGTTCGGCGTCCTCGACGGGCTCGAGGTCGTCTTCGTGCCGCGTCACGGCCGCGGCCACCGCCATTCTCCGACCTCGATCAACTACCGCGCCAACATCGATGCCCTGAAGCGGGTCGGCGTCACCGACATCCTGTCGCTCTCGGCCTGCGGCTCGCTGCGCGAGGACCTGCCGCCCGGCCATTTCGTCATCGTCGACCAGTTCATCGACCGCACCTTCGCCCGCGAGAAGAGCTTCTTCGGCGACGGCCTGGTCGCGCACGTCTCGATGGCGCAGCCGACCTGCAACCGGCTGGCCGAGCTCGCGCACGAATGTGCGCAGAAGGCCGGTTTCCCGGTCCGCATGGGCGGCACCTACCTTGCGATGGAAGGGCCTCAGTTCTCCAGCCTGGCAGAATCGCGCCTCTACCGAAGCTGGGACTGCGACGTGATCGGCATGACCAACATGCCGGAGGCCAAGCTCGCCCGCGAGGCGGAGATTTGCTACGTCACCGTCGCCATGGTCACCGACTTCGACTGCTGGCATCCCGACCATGACCATGTGCAGGTCGCCGACATCGTCCGCGTGCTGCTCGAGAATGCCGAGAAGGCCAAGGCGCTTGTCGCCATGATCGCACCGCGCCTCAAGGCCGATCGCCCCACGCCCTGCCCGTCGGGCTGCGACCGCGCGCTCGAACACGCGCTCATCACCTCGCCGGCCGTCCGTTCGGCGGAGATGGTCGCCAAGCTCGATGCTGTCGCGGGTCGCGTCCTGAAGGGATAGCGGTCAGCCCCGGTGGGAGGGCGCGCCCATGAGCCGGGAGATCTCGTCCGCCGCCGCCGTCAATCGCGGAATGTAGCGGTTCATCACCTCCGGCTGCATACGCTCCACCGGCACCGTCAGTCCGACTGCAGCCGCCGGCCGCCCGGCATGGTCGTAGATCACCGCGGCCGCACCGCCGACCTGCTCGCGCCACTCGCCGACATTCGTCGAATAGCCGTCGCGGCGGACCTTCTCCAATGCCGCGAGCAACTCGTCGCGACGATGGAGCGTGTGCAGCGTGAAGCGCTGCAGCTCCTCGGGCAAAGCACGCAACGCCTCGGGCGACTGCGCCGCCAGCAGCGCCTTGCCGGTGGCCACGCAATGCGCCGGCGTGCGCTGGCCGATCCGCGAATAGGCGCGCACCGGCTGGGTGCTCTCGACATTGTGGATCGAGACGACCTCGCAGGCGGCCATGTCGAGGATCGAGATGCGCGGTCTCGTCGACGTCGGCGACGAGACGCTGCATCACCGGTGTGGCGACCCGCGCGACGTCGAGGCGGCTCACGACCATCGCCCCCAGTTCCCACAGCCGCGTCGTGACGATGTAACGCTGATCGACCTGGGTGACGTATCCCCGGCTCGACAGGGTCTGCAGCAGCCGGTGCACGTTGCTCTTGGACAGGCCTAGCCTGGTCGCAAGCTCGGTCACACCAAGGGACGTCGCGCTGGAAGCCAGCGCTTCCAGCACCGTCAATGCCTTGACGACGGTCGTGTCCATGCTGGTCCGTCAATCGAGCGAGATGTTCAGCGAGCGGACCAGCGGTTCCCACATCGCGCGATCCTTCGCCATGTACTTGTCGGCCGAACCCGGCTCCTGAGGTCCCGGGATCACGATCGCCAGAGGTTCGAAGCGCGCCTGAAGGAC
>JBILYJ010000560.1:0-3566 GCA_044377795.1 Reyranella sp.
AGGGCGATCGTGTCGAGCGTGAGCCGCGTCATGTTGTCGGCGACCTCGATGACGGCACTCGGCCCGAACCGCTCCCAGCGCACGAACATCTGGTCGGCGATGTCGAGCATCCTGTCGAACATGCCGCGGATGGCGATCGGCCCGAACGCCGGGACCAGGATGCGATGGGCCTTCGCCCAGTTGGGCTCGTGGCCATAGGCGGTGAACAGCCCGTCGCCGGCAACCGCGCGGATTTCCTTCAAGGCCCCCTGGATGCGCTTGCCAAACCGCGTCTCGTCGCACAGCTCGTTCACCAGCTCCTGCGAGCTCGCGACATGGATGTCGCGGTCCATGATCGTGAGCTTGAAGAACGGCCCGTAGGTGCGGGCGAGCGCCATCAGGCTCTGGATCGGGCAGCCGCCCTGCAGCTCCGTGAGATTGCCGACGATGGGTTTCAGGGGCGGTTGGGGAACCGGCTCATTCAGCGACATGATGCGATGCCTTCAGACAAAGTTCGACTTCCCGCGGACCACCGGGCCGACGTCGTGACTCGTCCTAAAATGGCCTGTCGCCTCGCCCTTTGTCGACGTGTTCCTGTGGCGAGATCGGCGCGCAAGCGTTTCGATGCGATTGCGGCTATCCTTGGGCAATAACAATGTCCCGGGAGGGAACGATGGTCGGTCGCCGTGAGGTGACGCTGGGCGGTCTTGCCGCGCTGGCGTCGACGCGTGTGCAGGCTCAATCGACGAACTGGCCCACCAAGCCGATCCGCCTGATCGTGCCCTATGGGCCCGGCGGTTCGGCCGACCAGGTGGCCCGCCTCTATGCCGAGAGGATGAGCGCCTCGCTCGGCCAGCAGATCATCGTGGAGGACAAGCCCGGCGCCTCGGGCGGCGTCGGCGCGCAGATGGTCGCGACGGCGCCTGCCGACGGCTACACGCTCCTGCTGTCGCCGACCGCGATCATGGCCATCACGCCGGCCGCGCGGAAGGTGCCCTACAATCCCAACGACCTCGTGGCCGTCGCGCGCCTCTCGACACCGATCCTCGTCGTCACCCTCACCAATGCGCTGGGCGCCCGGAGCTGGGCGGAGTTCGTGGCGCTGGCGAAGGCCAACCCGGGCAAATACTGGTTCGGATCTTCCGGCCTCGGCACCATCACCCATCTCACCGGCGAAGTGCTGACACGTACCGCCGGCATCCAGATGCAGCACTCGCCCTACAAGACCATTGTGGACGCCACCGGCGACGTGTTCGACGGCCGCATCCAGATGGTGTTCGATCCGTCCTTCGTGCCCTACGCCAAGGCCGGCAAGGTGTTCGCCGCACTGGTCGACCAACCCGCACGCCTGCCCGACCTGCCGAACACGCCGACGGCGACGGAAGTCGGCCTCGATCTCAAGGGCTTCCGCGCCCGCAGCTGGTTCGGATTGTTCGCGCCCAAGGGAACGCCTGAACCCGTCCTGAAGCGACTATCCGATGCGGCTGCACAGGCGGCCGCCCTGCCCGAGATGAAGGAGAAGCTGCTGCTCGTGGCGCAGAACGTCGAATACCAGTCGAACGTCGAGTTCGCGCGACAGGTGCGCGACGACCAGATCTATTTCGCGCAGCTGCTGAAAGACCTGGATATCAAGCTGGAATAGGCGAGCCGCCCTGTGAGAGAGTGCCGCCGCACAGGGAGTCGAACGGAAAAGATCATGGCCAAGCGCAAGACGGGAACAGGCAGCAGCAAGTCGAAGGCTCCGGCCAAGCGCAAGGTCGCCGCCAAGACGAAGAAGGTCGTCCGGCGGGCTGTGAAGGCCGCGCCCAGGAAGGCTCCGTCGCCAAAGAAGGTCATCGCCCCAAAGAAAATTGTCGCCGCCAAGAAGGCCGTCGCACCGAAGAAGGCCCCGGCATCCAGGAAGGTCGCCGCTCCCAAGCCGCTCGGGCGTCCCGGCCTGCGTCGCCCGGTCAAGAGCCGCACCTCCGTGACCCGCCTCGCCGCGCCGCGTCCGGTGTCGCACAAGACCGCCCTCGCCGCGCACAACATCTACGAGCGCGACCTCGACAGGACGCCTGCGAATTACGCCGCCCTCACCCCGCTGCAGTTCATCGAGCGCACCGCCAGCGTCTATCCCGATCATGTCGCGCTGATCCACGGCCAGCGCCGTCAGACCTGGGCCGAGACCTATGCACGCTGCCGGCGGCTTGCCTCGGCGCTGCTCAAGGTCGGCATCGGGGTCGGCGACACGGTGGCGATCATGGCGCCCAACATTCCCGAGATGTACGAGGCGCATTTCGGCGTGCCGATGACCGGCGGCGTCCTGAACTCGCTGAACACCCGCCTCGACGCGGCGATGGTCGCCTTCATCCTCGACCATAGCGAAACCAAGGTGCTGCTGGTCGACCGCGAATTCCATCGCGTCGTCACCGAGGCGCTGGCGATCGCCAGGACCCAGCCGCTGGTCGTCGACATCGACGATCCCGAGTGCGAGGACCGCGCGCAGATCGGCGACACGACCTGGGAGGAATTCATCGCCGACGGCGATCCGGACTTCGCCTGGTCCTATCCGTCGGACGAGTGGAACGCGATCACGCTCAACTACACGTCGGGCACGACCGGCAATCCCAAGGGGGTCGTCTACAGCCACCGCGGGGCGACGCTCTCGTCCTACGGCAACGCCACGCAATGGCCGATCGGCCTGCACCCGGTCTATCTCTGGACCCTGCCGATGTTCCACTGCAACGGCTGGTGCTTCCCCTGGACGCTGGCGCTGGTGGCCGGCACCTCGGTCTGCCTGCGCCGCCCCGCGGCGAAGCCGATCTTCGACGCGCTGGCCGACAACGACGTGAGCCACATGTGCGGCGCACCGATCATCATGCAGCTCATCATCGGCGCGACTGAAGCCGACCGCCGGCCGCTCGGCCGCAAGGTCGAGTTCATGACCGCGGCCTCGCCGCCTCCGGCGGCGGTGCTCGAGGCGCTGGAGAAGCAGAACTTCCGGGTCACACACGTTTACGGTCTCACCGAGGTCTACGGCCCGGCCACGATCTGTTCGTGGCACCAGGAATGGGATGCGCTGCCCGCCCATGACCGCGCGCGGCTGAAGGCCCGCCAGGGCGTGCGCTATGCGGCCCAGGACGGCGTGACCGTGATGGATCCCACGACCATGAAGGAGGTGCCGCGCGACGGCACGACCATGGGTGAGGTCATGTTCCGCGGCAACATCACCATGAAGGGCTATCTCAAGAACCCGACGGCGACACGCGACGCCTTCGTGGGCGGCTGGTTCCATTCCGGCGATCTCGGCGTGATGCACGAGGACGGCTACATCGAGCTGCGCGACCGCTCCAAGGACATCATCATCTCCGGCGGCGAGAACATCTCGACCATCGAGGTCGAGGGCGTGATCATCGCCCATCCCGCCGTCGCCAACGCTGCCGTGGTCGCCAAGCCCGACGAGAAATGGGGCGAGACTCCCTGCGCCTTCGTGATGCTGAAGCCCGGCGCCACGGCATCCGCAGAGGACATTATCGCCCACTGCCGCGCCAACCTCGCCGGCTACAAGTGCCCGCGTTACGTCGTGTTCCGCGAGCTGCCGATGACGT
>JBILYJ010000100.1:0-13491 GCA_044377795.1 Reyranella sp.
CTGGCGGGAAACGAGCAGTTGTCGCGCCATTTCGTGCGCGCGGCACGCTTGCTGGTCCAGCTCATGTCGGAGACGTCGGCCGACGGCTACATCTTCCGCACCGATCTGCGGCTCCGCCCCGATCCGGGCTCCACCCCGCTCGCCATGTCGGTCCAGGCGGCCGAACTCTACTACGAGAGCGTCGGCCAGAACTGGGAACGCGCCGCCATGATCAAGGCGCATCCCGTGGCCGGCAACGATGCCGTGGGGGCGGCCTTCCTCACCGACATGACGCCCTACATCTGGCGCAAGCACCTCGATTTCGCCGCGATCCACGACATCCATTCGATCAAACGGCAGATCGATGCCCATCGCGGCGGCGGCACAGTGAAGGTCATTGGCCACAACGTGAAGCTCGGCCGCGGCGGCATCCGCGAGATCGAGTTCTTCGCCCAGACCCAGCAGCTGATCTTCGGCGGTCGCAATCCCACCCTCAGGCTGCGCGCTACCTGCCCCACCCTGCGCGCGCTCGCAGCCGCCGGTCACATCACCGCCAAGGCGGCGGACGAGCTGATCGAGGCCTACGGCTTCCTGCGCCGCGTCGAGCATCGCCTGCAGATGATCGACGACCGGCAGACCCATTCGATTCCGGCCGACGAAGCCGGCGTTGCCGCCGTCGCGACCTTCCTGGGCTACGACACGTCGGAGGCGTTCCAGGCCGCCCTGCTGCGGACCCTGCGCCTCGTCGAGGGCCACTACGCCAGGCTCTTCGAGGAGGCGCCGAGCCTTGCCGGCCCCGGCGGCAACCTGGTCTTCACCGGCACCGACGACGATCCGGGCACGCTGGAGACCCTGAAGTCGCTCGGCTTCCGCGATGCCTCGGCCGCCGCCGGCATCGTTCGCCGCTGGCATCACGGCCGCTACCGTTCGACCGCGACGGCGCGCGCCCGCGAGCTACTCACCGAGTTGATGCCCGGCCTGCTCAAGGAGCTGGGGGGCACGGCCGCGCCCGATCAGGCGCTGCTGAACTTCGACCTGTTCCTCGGCAACCTGCCCGCGGGCGTGCAGCTCTTCTCCCTGTTCAAGGCCAACCCTGCGCTTCTCGAGTTGCTGGCCACGATCATGGGCAGCGCGCCGGGCCTGGCGGCCCACCTCGCCCGCCGCACCTTGCTGCTCGACTCGGTGCTGTCGCCCGATTTCTATCGCCCGCTTCCGCCGGTCGAGGAGATGACGGCGGACCTTTCCGCGACGCTCGCCCGCGTCGACCACGAGCAGGATATCCTCGACCTGGCGCGCCGCTGGGCCAACGACCGCCGCTTCCAGGTGGGCGTACAGCAGCTGAAGCGCATCGTGACGCCGGCCCAGGCCGGGCTGGCCTATTCAGATGTCGCCGCTGGCACCATCTCCGCCTTGTGCGCTCGTGTCGAACGGCGCTTCGCGGAGACCCATGGCGGCTTCCAGGGCCAGCGCCTGGCGGTGCTGGGGCTGGGCAAGCTCGGCAGCCGCGAGATGTCGGCGACCTCCGATCTCGACCTCATCTTCGTCTACGACATCCCGGTCGGGATGGAGGCCTCCGACGGGCCGAAGCCGCTGTCGCCCATCCAGTACTACACGCGCCTCAGCCAGAAGATGGTGACGGCGCTGACCGCACACACCAACGAGGGCGCGCTCTACGAGGTCGATATGCGCCTGCGGCCGTCGGGCCGCTCGGGGCCCCTCGCCAACTCGCTCGAGGGCTTCGAGACCTATCATGCGCAGTCGTCGTGGACGTGGGAGCACATGGCACTGACGCGCATGCGCGTGATCCATGGCCCGCCGGCGCTGGTCGAACGCCTGACCGACATCGTCAGGCACACGCTCTGCCGCACTCGCGATGCGGAGACGCTGGTGCGCGATGTCGCCGATATGCGCGACCGCATCGCCCAACATGCGCCGCCCAAGAGCCTGTGGGACTTCAAGCACCTGCCGGGGGGCCTCTTCGACATCGACTTCGTCGCGCAGTACCTCGCGCTCCGTCACGCCTGCGAACACCCCGGCATCCTCATTCCGCATCCGGCCGAGATGCTGCAGCTCATGGCGGCGGCGCATCTAATCGACCCGACGGACGCCAACCGGCTGTGCGCCACCCGGACGCTGCTGTCGGACGTCCAGAGTCTTCTGCGCCTCACCCTCAATGGCGACGAGGCGTCGTTCGACGAGACCAAAGCGCCGGAAGGCCAGCAGCGCCTGATCGCCGCCACAGAGGGCGCCGCCGATCTCGCCGACCTGCGGGCGCGGATCGAGACAGAATCGAAGACCGTCCGTGCTATATATGAACGCATCGTGGAGGCGCCGGCCCTGGCTGCAGGCTGGCAACCGAGGAGCAGGAAATGAGCGTCGTCGAAGGCAAGAAGGCCCCGGATTTCACGGCTGCGACCGATGGCGGCGGTAAGCTCAAACTGTCGGACCTGCGCGGCCAGCCGTTGGTGCTCTACTTCTACCCCAAGGACGACACGCCCGGCTGTACGACCGAGGCCTGCGGCTTTCGCGACGGGGCGGCGGCCTTCAAGAAGCTGAAGGCCCAGGTGGTCGGTGTGTCCAAGGACAGCGTCGCCCGCCACGACAAGTTCAAGGCCAAGTACGAGCTCAACTTCCCGCTGGTGTCGGACGAGGACGGCAAGGTCTGCGAGAAGTACGAGACCTGGATCGAGAAGAGCCTCTACGGCCGCAAGTACATGGGCATCGACCGCGCCACCTTCCTGATCGACAAGGACGGCGTGGTCCAAAAAATCTGGCGCAAGGTCAAGGTCGCCGGCCACGTTGAAGAGGTTCAGGAAGCGCTCAAGGCGCTTTAGCGTGAGAAGCGGAGTCGCGTGGATTCGATCCTGATGCAGTGGCCTCTCGGGAAGGGCGGCCTGGCCCTTCCCTGAAGCCCGACGCGCCTACTTCTTCGCCGGCGACCAGCCGTAGATCTTCTGCAGCGAGCCGCCCATCAAGGTCGCCCGATCGCCGTCGGACAGGCGGTCGGTGACTCGGAAGGCATCGACGCCCTCCTTGTAGGTGAGCAGCGCCACGGCGCGGGTCCAGTCGGTGCCCCACATGCAGCGATCGAGGGTGAAGGCGTCGAAGATGCGGCCCAGCGGATCCCAGATGTCCTTGTAGGGGAACTTCTCGTGGCTGAGCGTGCAGGCGCCCGTGATCTTCACGACAACGTTCGGATGCTCTGCCAGCGCCAGCAGCTTCGGCAGCTCATGCCACGGGTCCTGCGGGGCCGGCGGCGCCATCGGCTGTTCCAGGCCGAGATGATCGATCACCAGGGTGGTGTTCGGGTTGCGCCTGGCGAGTTCGGCGACCTGCGGGAGGCGACCGCGCGCCATCAGGTTGACCGGCAGGTCGTGCCTGGCCGCGGCGGCGAGCACGCGGTTGATGCCGGGATCGGCCGCATCGGTCGAGATCTCCGGAGTGAACATGATGCGGATGGCGACCGTGCCGTCCATCGCCGCCCAGTCGGCGATCGTGCCCTCGACCTTGGGATCGTTGGCGTTGACGGGCTTGATGACGCCGAACCGGCCGGGATGGGCCTTCTGGACGGCCACGGCGTAGCTCTCGTCCCAGCGATACATCGTATAGACCGACACCAGCAGGGCCCCGTCGACGCCGACCTCGTCCATCGCCTTGATCATGTCCTCGGCTGTCACCTCGGGCGGGCCTGCCAGCACGGCCGTCCACGGGCGGCCCGGGTGATTGCGCTCGTAGCAGTGAACCTGGGCGTCGATCGTCGGCATGCGCTTCTCCCGTGGTGAGTTTGCCGACGGTACCGCCGCCCCTGTAATTGTCATCGAAATTCGCGGACACCCCCCACCATGCGATATGATTCCCATGGGTCGGCCGCCCTGTTCTCCGATAGGCTTGCCCGTCCCCTCTTTCTCAGGCGGTTCGAAAATGGCTCTTCAGCACCCCGGCAGACGTCCCGGTCCCGAGATACCGCGGGCATGACCGTCGAAGCCGTGCGCGCCTTCCTGTCGGCGCATGCGCCCGATCTCGAGGTCGTCGAACTGGAAGCCAGTACCGCCACCGTCGAGATGGCGGCGCGGGGTCACGGAGTCGCGCCGGCGCAGATCGCCAAGACGCTGTCGCTGCGCATCAAGGATCGCAATCTGCTGGTCGTCACCTCTGGCGATGCGCGGCTGAACAATCGCAAGATCAAGGATGTGCTGGGTGGCAAGCCCCGCATGCTGGGCGCGGACGAGGTCTCCTCCCTCACCGGCCATCCGGTGGGCGGCGTCTGCCCGTTCGGACTGGCGACCCCGCTCCCGGTCTATTGCGACGTCTCGCTGAAGGCGTTCGACGAAGTCGTCCCCGCCGCCGGCTCGACCAACTCGGCCGTCCGCATCGCGCCGGAGCGCATGGCCGCCTTGGTGAACGCCGAATGGATCGACGTTTGCGACGGGCCGCAAGCGCCATGACCAGGAACTGGCGGCAAGCCTTCCGGGACCTGTTTGCCGTACCGGCGGACCGCTCCGGGAGCACGCGACATCAGGCAAGACGCATCGACCTCGGCGTTTGTCCCGGCTGTCGTGGCCTGCGCCTCACCACCAGCCAAAGGTGCGAACACTGCGGCAACACCTCGCCCGTCACGGCCGACGCCTGACTTCGCTATCGTTCTGCCGCGTTGCGGCGGCCCTCACTTTGAATGACGACAATTGGTGGTTTTGGCATGAAGGTTTTCAGCGCGATCGCCGTGCAGGGTGTGGTCGAACAGCTCGCGCCAGCCTTCGAAGAAGCACAGGGCTGCACGCTCGACTTCACCTGGGCCACGGCGCCGCTGCTGCTGCAGCGGCTCCAGGCCGGTGAGAAGGCCGACGCGCTGATCCTCAACCGTGCGGTCACCGACACGCTGCTCGCCTCAGGCGGAATCGTCGCCGGGTCGGATGCCGTGATCGCCAGCTCTGCCACGGCCATTGCGGTGCGAGCAGGTGCGCCGAAGCCCGACATCTCAACGCCCGAGGCGCTCAAGCGAACGCTCCTGAACGCCCGGGCGATCTCCTATACCGACCCCGCGGCGGGTGGTGCGAGCGGCATCCATTTCGCGAAGCTGCTGGAACGCATGGGCATCGCGGACACAATCAACGCAAAGACCAGGTTTCCACCGCCCTCGGGCTACTCGGGCATGTTCCTTCCGACCGGCGAGGCCGACATCGCGGTCCAGCAGGTGCCGGAACTGCTGCATGTTCCCGGCATTGAGATCGTCGGGCCCCTGCCCGGCAATCTGCACATGGTCACGGTGTTCGTGGCCGGCATTCCGACCGACAGCGCCCAGCCCGTATTGGCGAGGGCGCTGATCGAAAGCCTTCGCACGCCTGAAGCGAAGGCGCTCTTCCGGGCGAAGGGATTGGAGCCGGGCTGAGCCGGCTCAGGCCTTCACGACCTTCTGCTCTTCCAGCCGGTCGGTGGCCGGTGGCGGCATGCGCGAGAGGGCGGCGATCTCGGCCCGCAGCTCCGGCGTCATGTCGACGTTCACCGACGCGAGCGAGTCCTTCAGCTGGTCGAGATTGCGCGCGCCAATGATGGGCGCGGTGATTGCGGGATGCGCGCCCACCCAGGCGATGGCCGCACTGACCGGGTGCAGTCCCTTCTGCTGGCAGAGCGCGACGTATTTCTCCGCCGTCTCGAAGGCCCATTCCTCGCCGTAGCGCGCCTCGTACATCTTGTTGGTCTTGAGACGTCCCGAGGCCTGACCGAAATACTTGCCCGACAGGAGACCGGCCGCCGCGGGACTGTAGGGGATGACGCCGATGCCGTTGGCCGCCGCCATCGGCAACAGCTCGACCTCGGCCTGACGCTTCACCAGATTGTACATCGGCTGGATGACCTGCAGGCGCGCCCAGTTGTTGCGCTCCTGGATGTCGACCGCGCGCTGAGTCTGCCAGGCCGACCAGTTACTGACCGCGGGATAGATCACCTTGCCCGAGCGCACGACGTCCTCGAGGCCGCGCATCATCTCGTCGATCGGCGTCACCGGGTCGAAGCGATGGAGGAACAGCACGTCGATCCGGTCGGTCTGCAGACGGCGCAGGCTGGCCTCGACCGCCTGCACGATGTGGCGCCGGTTGGCGCCGCCCGCGTTCACGTCGGGGCCGGTCTTGTTGAAGCACTTGGTGCTGATCACCAGGTCGTCGCGATGATCCTTCGCCAGCCGGCCGAGAATCTCCTCGGACTTGCCCTTGTTGTACTCATTGGCCGTGTCGAAGAAGTTGATGCCGGCGTCGCGCACCGCCTTGTACATCGAAGCCGAGGTCGCCTCGTCGGCGTCGCCGCCGAAAGACATGGTGCCGAAGCAGAGTTGCGAGACGTGGATGCCGGTGCGGCCGAGGAGCTTGGTTTTCATGGCTGCCTTCTAGCATGCGGCGACAAGGTTCTGCAGCCGCCATGGAAAACGATCCGGCTTCGCCTTATGAGAAGCCCGACGAGTTCCAGCAGGGTGTGTCGTGGCGAGAAAGACAATCGTGAAGAAGGCTGCTGCGCCGCGGCGCAGGAAGGCCAGCCGCCCCAACCTGCCGGAACGCATTCTGGATGTCGCGGAAGAGCTGTTCGGGCGCGTGGGTTATGGCGGCGCGACCACCCGCGCCATCGCCAGCCGCGCCCGCGTGAACGTCGGGCAGCTCCATTATTACTTCGACTCCAAGCGCGCGATCTTCGAGGCGGTGGTGGCGCGGCACGGCACCGAGGTCACCGAGCGGCGGCGCCAGCTCCTGCTGGAGGCCGAGGCCCGCTATCCGCGTGGCATCGTCCCGCTCGACGTGCTGGTCGATGCATTGGTCCGTCCCCTGCTGATGGCCGAGCCGCGGGCCGGCGGCCGGCGGGCGTCGATGCAGATGCATGCGCGCCTGTTCACCGATCCAGACGACACCGCCAGCATGGTGCGCGCCGACATCTACGACGAGACCAACGCGCTCTACGTCGCCGCCATCCGGAGGGCCCTGCCGAAGATCCCGGCGAAGACACTCTACTGGCGCTACTATTTCATGATGGGCGCTTACGTCTGGACGCTGCTGCAGCCCGGCCGCCTGGAGGCGATCTCCCAGGGGCGCTGCGATCCCGCGGACATGGAAGCCGCCATCCGCGAGATCGTGCCCTTCGTCTGCGCGGGCCTCGCCGCGCCGGCCGGGCGCTAGGCCGGCTTCACACGGCTCTTCAGGCGGCAGCGGCATTTGTCGAACTGGTGGAGCTCCACCATGTTGCCGCACGGATCCTTGAGGAAGAGCTGCTCGGCGTCGGGACCCGTCGCGCCCTTGAGGGACCAGTAGTCCGCGCCGAGCCGGTCGAGTTCGGCCTTGGTCTCGACGATGTTCTCGACGGCCAGCGCGACATGCGGCGTGGTCGGATCCTTGCCCGGCCCCTGGGCGAAGGGTGACGGCAGGTCGCCGCCGATCAGGTGGATCTGTCCCACCTCGCCGATGTTGATCCACATGCCGGGAATGCCCGGGATCTCCGGCCTTCCCGTATCGTGTTCGAGACCGAGCACGCCCTTGTAGAACTTCTTGAGGTCTTCGATCGTCTTGTCGTCGGCGTCGATACGCACGCCCTGGTGATGAAGTTCGAGCACCTTGATCGCCATCTCTGCTCCTCCCGAGAGCTGTTCCGCTGGCGCGAAGTATCGTGATCGCGTGCAACATGGTCAATCGACCAACATATTAGGTCACTTGACCTGAACGCGTGACGCAAGCATCGTTGCGACAAGAACAAGCGCCGAGGCGCCGGGAGGAATTCGATATGCGGACCAACCGGGCCGCCGACTGGACACCGTCGGCGACGTTGCCCAACACGCCGGTCTCGTTCACCGGCGTCACCTACCAGGAAATGCTCGACCGCGCCCGCGCGCTGGTGCCGGCGATCGCCGCCCGCGCCGGGGAATGCGAGAAGCTGCGCCGCCTGCCCGACGATACCGAACGCGACCTGCACCGCACCGGCCTCTTCCGCATGGTCCAGCCGGCGCGCGTCGGCGGCGCCGATCTCGATGTCGGCATCCTGGTCGACACCTGCGCGGAGATCGCGCGCGTCTGCCCGTCGACCGCGTGGAACCTCGGCAATCTCTCCAGCCATCACTGGATGCTGGGCTACTTCCAGCCCGAGGCGCAGGATGAGATCTGGGACACCTCGCCCGACGTACTGATTGCCACCTCGCTCATCTTCCCGGCCGGGCGCGGCCGCAAGGTCGAGGGCGGCTACGAAGTCTCGGGACGCTGGCCGCTTTCCTCCGGCGTCGACAATTCCGACTGGAACATGCTGGGCTTCATGCTGCGCGAGCGCGATGACGGCCCGCCCGTCGACCAGCGCTTCGCCCTGGTCCATCGCTCGCAGTACGAGATCATCGACACTTGGCATGCTGTCGGCCTCTCGGGCACCGGCTCGAAGGACGTCGAGATCAGGAACCTGTTCGTGCCGGAGTTCCGTACGATCTCGGCCCGGTCGATGAACGGCAAGCCGCACGCCGGCTCAACCGTCAATCCCTCGCCCCTGTTCCGCCTGCCCATGCTCGCCCTCGGTCCCTACGTCCTTTCGGGCGTGATGCTGGGCTGCGCCCAAGGCGCGTACGAGACGGTTGTGGGCGCGGCCCGCACGCGCAACGCGACGACGACAGGCCAGCCATTCGGTGCGAGCCAGGCCGTGCAGATCAAGGTCGCTGAGGCGAGCGTGCGCATCGACACGGCCGAAGTGCTGATGCGCCGGGCCTGCGAGCACGCGATGACCGTGGCCCGCTCCGGCGTCGACGCCACCCACGCCGACAAGCTGCGTTACCGGCGCGACGCCTTCTTCTCCGCCCGGCTCTGTCTCGAAGCCGTCGACATCCTGATGGGGATCGCGGGATCGAGCGGGCTCTACCTCGCCGGCCCGATGCAGCGCCTGTTCCGCGATGCGCACGCAGCCAATGCACACGTCATGTTCTCGACCGACGTTCAGGGTGCATTGTTCGGGCAACACGAACTCGGCATGGCCGGGCCACCGCCGCTGCTCTAGGGCACAGACGGCCACCAAGAAGTTCAACGACCGGGAGGAAATAAGAATGTCAAAGTCATCGTTCATCGCAGGACTGATCGGCGCCACGGCGCTGGTGGGACTATCGGCACTCGGCGTCCAGGCACAGACTTCGGGCGAGCCGGTCAAGATCGGCGCAATCGTCTCGGTCACCGGCGCTGGCGCCGGCCTCGGCGTGCCCGAGCGCAACGGCCTGCTGCTGGCCGAGAAGGACATCAACGCCAAGGGCGGCATCAAGGGTCGCCCGATCAAGTTCATCATCGAGGACGACGCCTCCAATCCGGACACCGCGCTCAGCAAGGCCAACGACCTGATCTTCGGGCAGAAGGTCCAGGCGCTGCTCGGCCCGTCGCTTACCGCCAGCACCGTCGCCGTCGGCGGCGTGACCCATGCCAACAAGATCCCGCAGATCGCCTTCACCGGCATCGGACCGGCGGTTGAACGCGAGCGCAAGTGCGTGGCTCACGTGCTGCCACCCCAGCGCCTCAATGCAACCGCGCTGCTCGAATATGCCAAGAGCATCAAGGCGAACAAGATCGGCGTGCTGCATGATGCGGGCTACGGCAACGTCGTGATGGCCGAGTTGAGGCCGCTCGCCGACAAGTATGGCGTGAAGCTGGTCGCGGTCGAGAAGTTCGAGATCGGCGCCACCGACACCACCACCCAGGCGGCCAAGGTCAAGGCCGCCCAGCCCGACGCGGTGTTCATCATCGCCACATCGGCCACGCCGTTCCGCAACGTCAAGCAGATCCAGATCACCCAGCCGGTGATCGCCGCGATCGGCTCTTCATCGTACGAGTACGTGAACGCGATGGGACCGGCCGCCGACAACATCGTAATCCCCGAGTTCGTGGTCGGCGAGGATCCGCTGCCGCACCAGAAGGCTTTCGTCGAACTCTACAAGCAGACCTACAATTCGACGCCGAAGAACTACGAGGCGGCGGCCTGGGATGCGGCTCACATCATCGCCGCCGCCCTCAACAAGGCCGGCGCCGACGCCACCGGCGAGAAGCTGTGCGAGGCCATGAAGGCGCCGTACAGCGGCGTGCTGGCCAACTACGATTTCTCGGCCGACGACATGACTGGCATTCCGATCTCGAGCTTCATCTTCTCGAAGCTGGTCGGCGGCAAGTACACGCGCACGCCGTTCCGCGTCACGCAGTAGCGACCCTCCGCGGCGCAGGTCCCCTCGCGGGTCCTGCGCCGCGCCTTCTTTTGCGCGGAAGCATCATTCCATGACCCTGAGCCTGGTCCTGCAGGCCCTCTTCGCGGGCGTGACGAACGGCATCGTCTACGCGCTCGTCGGCATGGGCCTGTCCGCCATCTTCAAGGGCAGCCGCGTGATCAACGCCATGCAGGGCGAGTTCGCCGTCATCGGCGCCATGACGACCGTGCTGCTGCTGACCAAGGCCGGCTGGCCCTACCCGGCCGCCATTGCCGGCGGCGCGATCTCGGGCGCCCTGGTCGGCGCCTTCATCGAGGTCGCCTTCGTACGCTTCATGGCCAGAAAAAACGCGAGCGAGGACAGCTTCCTCTTGCTCACCATCGGGCTCGCCCTCACCCTTTCGGCCAGCGTGCTGTTCTTCATCGGCCGCGACGGCCATCTGCTCCCGCCGCTCGGCGGCGAGGGTGTGCTGATCATCCTCGACGCCGTCATCCAGTTCCACGCGCTGTGGCTGATCGCCATCGGCATCGGCGCCACCCTGGCGCTGCGCGCCTTCTATCACCGGACCACGGTCGGGCTGTCGATGATGGCGGCCTCGATCGACGCCGACGGCGCCGCCACCACCGGGATCAACGTCGGCCGCATGCGTACCTTCACCTTCGTGCTGGGTGGCCTGCTGGGGGCGCTGGGCGGCATCCTGGTGACTCCGCTGATCGGCGTCGACTACCAGCTCGGCCTCAACCTCACCCTGAAGGGCTTCGCTGCCGCCGTGCTGGGTGGGCTCACCAACCCGCTGGGCGCTGCCGTAGGGGGCCTCACCCTGGGTCTGGTCGAGTCGCTGGCCATCATCGGCATCTCGTCGAGCTACAAGGACGTCGTCGCCTTCTCCGTGCTGATCGTCATCATGATCCTGATGCCGCAGGGCATCCTCGGCCGTGCCGGCCGGCGGGGAGGCTGAGCCCATGACTCCGCGCACCCTCCTCTGGCTCGCCATCGGTCTCGTGGTATGGGCCGTGCTCCCCTTCGTCGTGCCGCGCTACATTGCCGATCTTCTGGTCTTCACCGGAATCTACACCGTGGCCGGGCTCGGCATCGGCCTGCTGCTCGGCCATTGCGGCATCGTCAACCTGGCGCAGGCGACCTTCTATGGTCTCGGCGCCTATGCCAGCGCCTATTGCACGGTGATGATGGGCCTGCCCAGTATCGTGGGCTTCCTCGTCGGCGCGGCGATCAGCATGGCCCTGGCCTATGTGATCGGCCGTCCCATCCTGCGCCTCACCGGCTACTTCCTGGCGCTCGGCACGCTCGCCCTCAGCGCCATCGCGAGCGCGCTGTTCTTCGAGTGGGACTGGCTGACCGGCGGCACGCTGGGCATCGGCGGCATTCCCAAGCTCGACCTGTTCGGCTTCCTGCTCGACCGGCCCTCTCGCTACTACTTCTTCGTCTGGATCGTGGCCTTCGCCTGCATGGCCGTGGCGCGCAATCTGGTCGACAGCCGCACCGGCCTCATGCTGCGCGCCATGCGCGATTCCAGCACCGCCGCGGCGGCTCTCTCGATCGACCTGCAGGCGCTGCGCACCAAGGTCTTCGTCGTGTGCGCCCTGTTCGGCAGCCTGGCCGGCAGCCTGTTCGCCCACCACGCCTCGTTCGTCAGCACGCAGAGCTTCACCGTCGACCGCTCGATCAGCTTCCTGCTGATCCCGGTGATCGGCGGCGCGACCTCGATCCCCGGGATCGTGGTCGGAGCGCTGTTCGTGACCTTCCTGCCCGAGCTGCTGAGCAAGCTGGGCGACATCCACCAGATCCTGTTCGGCCTGGCGCTGGTCGCCGTCGTCGTCATGATGCCTGAGGGGCTGGTCGGCGCATTCGGCAAGCTGCGGGCCCGGCTCGCCAAGCGGAGCGGCGGCCATGGCTGAGCCCCTCCTCGCGATCCGGGAAGTCGGCCATTCGTTCGGCGGCCTCTCCGTCCTGCGCTCCGTCACCTTCGACGTGCCCGAAGTTGGCATCGTCGGCCTGATCGGGCCAAACGGCTCAGGCAAGACCACTCTGTTCAACATCGTGACCGGCTATATCCGCCCGCTCGCCGGCACCGTCACCTATCGCGGCGCCGTGCTGGGGCGCGACACCATCCAGCAGCGCGGCCTGCAGGGGCTCGTGCGCACCTTCCAGACGCCGCAGGTCTTCGAGCAGATGACCGTGCTGGAGAACGTCATGGTCGGCTGCACCAAGCTCACGCGCACCACCATGCTGCAGGACCTGCTGCGCACCCCCACCGCGCGCGGCCAGATGCGCGAGATCCGCGAGCGTGCCGAGGCGGCCTGCGAGCGCTTCCAACTGACGGCGTTGCGCGACCTGCCGGCCGCCAGCCTCACCGCGGGCCAGCGCCGCATCCTCGAGATTGCCCGCGCCGTGGCCGGCGAGCCGCGCCTGCTGCTGCTCGACGAGCCCTCCTCCGGCCTCAACGTCCAGGAAATCGACGGTCTTCGCGACTGGATCGTGCGCCTGAACGAGGAAGGCATCACCATCCTGCTGGTGTCGCACGACATGGGCCTGATGACCGTTGCCCGCACCGTGCACACGCTCTATTTCGGTGAGATCATCGCCAGCGGCGACATGGCCGCCATCCAGCGCGACCCCCGGGTCCGCGAAGTCTATCTCGGGGTCTGAACCGTGCTGGAAGTGACCTCCGTCTCCGCCGGCTATGGCGCCCTCTCCGTCATGCGCGACGTCTCGCTCACCGTCGGCGACGGCGAGGCCGTGGCCCTGGTCGGCGCCAACGGCGCCGGCAAGACCACCCTCGTCCGCACCGTATGCGGCCTGCTGCGGTCCCGAAGCGGCCGGATCGTGAAGAACGGCACCGACATCACCGCCACGCCGGCGCATGACCTGGCCCGGCACGGGCTGGCCGTGGTGCTGGAGAACCGCCGACTGTTCGGAGAACTGTCGGTGCGCGAGAACCTGATCCTGGCCGAGACGGTCGGCCGCAAGGTGCGCGGCGCCGACCTGCGCTTCTCCTGGGACGAGGTGACGGACCTGTTCCCGGTGGTGAAGGAGCGCATGGCCTCGCCTGTCGAGCTGCTGAGCGGCGGCCAGCAGCAGATGGTGGCGATCGCCCGCGCGCTGCTGCTGCAGCCCGACCTGCTGATCATGGACGAGCCCTCGACCGGCCTCGCCCCCAAGGTCGTGAAGGACATCCTGCTGGTCATCAAGGCGCTGCGCGAGCGCGGCATGGGCCTGCTGCTGATCGAGCAGAATGTCGGCATCGCCTCGGAGATCACCGACCGCGCCTACGTCATGTCGGTCGGCAGCATCGTCCACGAGATCGGGTCCGG
>JBILYJ010000561.1:0-3519 GCA_044377795.1 Reyranella sp.
GGCCGCCGCTCGGCAAGGGCGATGTCGCCATGCGGCTCGCCGGCCGGATCGCGCTGCATCTCGCACAGGCAGGCAAGAAGCAGGCTGCGGAGTAATTCAACGGGGGGCCGATGACGGGCGTCGAGAGTATCGAGATCGAGATCGTGCGGTTGCCCCATGGGCAGGGACTGCAGCTGCCCGACTATGCGACGGCTGCCGCCGCCGGGGCCGACCTGCTGGCCGCCATCGACGAGGATATCGAGCTGGCGCCGCTGCAACGCCGGATCGTTCCGACCGGCATCTCCATTGCCCTGCCCCCAGGCTTCGAGGCCCAGGTCCGGCCCCGTTCCGGCCTGGCTGCCAAGCACGGAATCACGGTCGCCAACGCCCCCGGCACCATCGATGCCGACTATCGCGGCGAGGTCGGGGTCATCCTGATCAACCTCGGCAAGGAGCCTTTCCGCATCGAGCGCGGCATGCGAATTGCACAGATCATCATTGCCCGCCATGCTCGCGCTGTCTGGCGAGAGGTCTCGACCCTCGACGAAACGGCGCGCGGTGCGGGCGGCTTTGGTTCGACGGGAGTAACGGCCGGCTCGGTCAAGAGGGCCTGAAGGGGGACGAGAACGGGATGCCTCGCCTCAGCAAGAAGACGATGTTCGCGATCGAGGCGGTTCTCGACGTGGCTTTCCATGTCGGCGATCACCCGGTGCGCAGCGGCGACATCACCGAGCGCCAGCGAATTCCCAAGCGATATCTCGAGCAGGTCCTGCAGCATCTGGTGCGCGCCGGCATCCTGTCGGGAAAGCGGGGGCCGCGCGGCGGCTATCGGCTGGGCCGGGACAAGGCCAGCATCACCCTGGGCGAAGTCGTGCGGGTGGTGCGTAACCTCGAGGCCGAGACCGAGCCCAGCGACCCGGCGATCGGCTCGCCGCTCGCCCACGAGGTCGTGTGGCCCCTGTGGGAGAAGCTGCGCGAGGAAATGATGGCACAACTCGACAACGTGACCATCGAGGATCTCTGCCAGCAGGCGCGTTCCAAGGGGCTCAACGGCGCGGCGGCGCAACCCCACGCAGGCCACGCGACGATCTGATATACAGCTCCCCGGTTTTATCCGGAGGAGCAAGACATGGCCAAGAAGACCGCTGTCGCGAAGGCGAAGAAAGCCAAGCCCGCGCCGCGCAACAAGAAGCTCTACGACGAAGGCATGAAGATGCGCAAAGCCGTGCTCGGCGCGGCTTATGTCGACAACTCGCTGGCCGGCGCCGCCGACGACGAGTTCATGATGGCCTTCCAGGACATCACCACCGAATACTGCTGGGGCTACGCCTGGACGCGGCCGGGCCTGTCGAAGAAGAACCGCTCGATGCTGAACCTCGCCATGCTGGCGGCGCTCAATCGCGGCCCCGAACTCAAGCTGCACATCAACGGTGCGCTGAACAACGGCCTCACCAAGGACGAGATCAAGGAGATCTTCCTCCAGGTCGCGATCTATTGCGGCATCCCCGCGAGCCTCGATGCCTTCAAGACGGCGCGCGACGTGTTCAAGGACCGCGGCATCTGAACCATGGCAGCGGTTCGGCCGGCGCGGCCCGGTGAGGCGGCTGGCCTCACCGGGCTCTGCCTGCGTTCGAAAGCGCATTGGGGCTACGACGCGGCGTTCATGCGGCTCTGCGTTCCCTCGCTCACGGTCAAGGAAGAAGCGATCGCCGAGGGTCGCGTGCTGGTGGCGACAGACGGATCCGGGCAGACGGCCGGCACCGTCAGCGTCGGTCGCGACGGCGACGATGCCGAACTCGCGCTGATGTTCGTCGAGCCCTCGGCCATCGGCGGCGGGACCGGACGCCTGCTGTTCGAGGCCGCGTCCGCGTTGGCGCGAGAGCTGGGATACCGGCGCATGACCATTCTCGCCGACGTGAACGCCGCCCCGTTCTACGAACGCATGGGCGCCCGCTTCCTGCGAAACGAGCCGTCGGATGCGATTCCCGGTCGCGTCCTGCCGTTCTATGAATACGACCTCACGTCAGGAGCTTCGTCATGACCACGCTCACGCCCCCCGCTACCATCGCGTTCATCGGCCTCGGCATGATGGGCCGCCCGATGGCGAAACGCCTTGTCGAAGCCGGCTTCACGTTGCGCGTATTCGATGTCTCGCAGAAGGCGGTCTCCGACTTCGTCGGCGCGCATCCCTCGGCGCTGGCCACGGCGTCGGCGAAGGCCGCCGCGCAGGGCGCCGCGGCGCTGATCACCATGCTGCCCGACGGCAAGATCGTGCGGCAGGCCGTCCTCGAAGGGCAGGACCCCGCGATCGACGGGCTCGAGGCGGGCGCGGTCGTCATGGACATGAGCTCATCCAATCCGGTCGACACGCAGAAGCTCGCCAAGGACCTTGCCGCCCGCGGCGTGGCGCTGCTCGACGCCCCGGTGTCGGGCGGCGTGAAGCGTGCGATCGATGGCTCGCTCAGCATCATGGTGGGCGGCGCGGCCGCCGACCTCGAGCGGGCGCGTCCGGTCTTCGCCGCCATGGGCAAGACCATCACCCTGTGCGGGCCCGCCGGTGCCGGCCATGCGCTGAAGGCGCTCAACAACTATCTTTCGGCGGCTGGCCTCGTCGCCATGTGCGAGGCGCTGGTCGTGGGCGAATCGTTCGGGCTCGACCCCGGGACGATGGTCGACGTCTTCAACAGCTCGACCGGCAAGAGCAACGCCACCGAGGTGAAGGGCCGCCAGTTCGTCGTGTCGCGCACTTTCGCGGCCGGCTTCACGACCGCGCTGATGGCCAAGGACCTGCGCACCGCGGGCGACGTCGCCAATCATCTGAAGGTCAACGTACCGGGGCTTCAGCAGGCCGTGGCCTACTGGACGGCGGCCGACGGCAAGCTGGGCAAGGGCGCCGACCATACCGAGATCTTCCGCTACGCCGAGATGCTGGCCGAAGGAGAGTGACGGGGCACGGCTGACGCGTTCCTGCGGAGCCAGTCTTTACAGAGCAGGGGGCGGCGTTTATACAAGCGCCACCCAGGGCCTCTGGCGTCGTCTCCCCGGCGACAACTCGATGGGGCCCATCCAGTACGACACAGCGCTGTTTACAGGTTCGGCCGTTCCGGCCGCTGCAAGCGCGTGCGTCATTTCCCCCACCAGATCGAAGACCCATGAATCTCCAGGACCTCAAGAAGAAGAAGCCCCCCGAACTCCTGGCCTTTGCCGAAGAGCAGGGCGTGGAGGGTGCGGCGATGATGCGCCGCCAGGAGCTGATGTTCGCCATCCTCCAGAAGATCGCCGCCGCCGATCAGGCGATCTTCGGCGTCGGCACCATCGAGGTGATTCCCGACGGCTTCGGCTACCTGCGCTCGATGGAAGCCAACTACCTGCCCGGCGCCGACGACATCTATGTGAGCCCCCAGCAGGTCCGTAAGTTCGGCCTGCGCACCGGCGACACGGTCGAAGGCGAGATCCGCGCGCCCAAGGACGGCGAGCGCTACTTCGCCATGGTGCAGATCAACAAGATCAACTTCGACGATCCCGACGCGCTGCGTCACC
>JBILYJ010000101.1:0-13445 GCA_044377795.1 Reyranella sp.
TTCGTACGACATGGCATTTTCCCCTCTTTCCATCCTAGCGTGCCTGAACGCCGAGCAACAGCAGCGCGATCGACAGCGTGGCGACGCTGGCCGCCGTCGAGATCACCACGGCGTTGGTCGCGCGGGCGACCCCGATCCCGTACATCTGGCCGATCAGGTAGACGTTGGCGCCGGCCGGCATGGCCGCGTTCAGGGTCGCCACGGTGAGCCACAGCGGATCGAGCGCGAAGACATAGCGGCCGATCGTCCAGACCAGCACCGGCAGCAGGGCCAGCTTGAAGAACGAGGCCACCGCCGCCGACTGCCAGTGGCCCTTCAGGCCGACATGGGCGAGCGAGGCGCCGACCATGATCAGGCCACAGGGCGGCGCCGCCGCCGCAAGCGCCTGCAGGATGCGGTCGATCACCGCCGGCGTCGCGATCCCGGGAACGTGCGTCGTGATTTCGCCCCACAGGAGGCCCGCGAAGATCGCCGGGATCACCGGGTGTTTCAGCATGGAGAGCGCCGCACCGCCCAGGCGCTTCAAGAGATTGCTGCGCCGCCCGGCCGCCCCGTCGATCTCCATCAGGAAGCAGGTGAAGGTGAGCAGGATCAGCGAATGCACGCTGATGATCATCAGCAGCGGCACCAGTCCCTGCTCCCCGAAGCCGTAGCTGATGAACGGGATGCCGATGCCGACGCCGTTGGAGAAGGAGCCGCTGAGCGCAAACATGGCGCGGTCGCCCAGCCGCAGCCCCTGCATGCGGCCGATCACCATGAGCCCGCCGTAGAGCACCGCCACGCCACTGAAGAAGGCGAGCAGGATCTGCGGTTCGAGCGACTCCAGCCGCACCTTTGCCATGGAGCGGAAGAGCAGCGCGGGAAACAGCACGTAGAAGGTGACGGCGGTGAAGCCGCGCAAGCCCTCCGGACTGAGGAGCCTGCTGCGGCCGATCAACCAGCCGACCATCACCATGCCGAACACCGGCACGATGATGTCGACGATTGCGCTCATAAACTATGAACGCGCCGCTCCTGTGGCGCGTTCTCGTCTTTTCTGCGCGGCGCGGGCTCTCGCGCCACAGCGTTTTCGCCGAAGCCGGCGAAAACGCGGGAAGGCGCTGCCGCCCGCCTGCGCATGTGAATGCGCTAAGCCGCCATCGCGAGGTTGCTGTAGCGCGTCAGGTGATGCTGCTGGTTGCCGAACATCAGGTCGATCATCGTCAGCCGCTTGAAATAGTGGCTGACCGCCATCTCGTCCGTGACGCCCATGCCGCCGTGCATCTGCACCGCGCTCTGGCCGCAGAACTTGCCCGACTTGCCGATCTGGACCTTGGCGCCCGAGGCGGCCTTGGCACGCACCGTCGGATCCTTGTCGTCGATCTTGAGCGAGGCCATCAGGGTCATCGAGCGCGCTTCCTGCGCGTTGGTGAAGCAGTCGACCATGCGGTGCTGCAGCACCTGGAACTTGCCGATCGCCACGCCGAACTGCTTGCGGGTCTTGATGTACTCGAGTGTGGCCGCGTTGATCGCGTCCATGCAGCCGGTAGCCTCGGCGCAGAGCGCGACGATCGCGCGGTCGACCGCCTCTTCGACGGTCGGGAAGGCGTCATCGACCTTGCCCAGCACCGCGTCGGCACCGACCGAGACCTTGTCGAAGGTCAGTTCGGACGCGCGCAGCGCATCCTGGGTCGGATAGTCGCGACGCGACAGGCCCTTGGCCTTGGCGTCGACCACGAACAGCGTCAGGCCCTTCGGCTCGCGGGCCGAGCCGGCGGTGCGGGCCAGCACGATGATCTCGTCGGCGGAGGCTGCGTTGTAGACCACGCCCTTGTGGCCCGAGAGCGACCAGCCATTGCCTTCCTTGGTCGCCTTGAGCGACACGTCGGCCAGGTTGTAGCGGCTCTGGCGCTCCAGCCAGGCGAAGGCGAACTGCTTCTTGCCCTCGATCATCGGCGCCAGCAGGGCGGCCTTCTGGTCGGCCGAACCGGCGCGGGCGATCATGCCGCCGCCCAGCACCACCGTCGGCAGGAACGGCTCGAGGACCAGGCCTTTGCCGAACTGCTCCATGACGATCATGGTCTCGATCGGGCCACCGCCGTAGCCGCCATCCTCTTCCGAGAAGGCCATGCCCAGCCAGCCCAGCTCGGCGAACTGCGCCCAGTTCTCGGGCAGCCAGCCGCGCTCGGTCGCCACGATCTTGCGGCGGTTGTCGAACGTGTACTTCTCGCGGGCGAAGCGCTCGGCCGATTCCTGCAGCTGCTTCTGTTCGTCGGAAAGGGACAGATCCATGTTTCTCCTCCGGAATTCTTGATCGCGGTTATAGCCCCCGTCAGAGGCCCAGCACCATCTTCGAGACGATGTTCTTCTGAATCTCGGTGCTGCCGCCGTAGATGCTGGTCTTGCGCATGTTGAAATAGCGCGGCGCGGCCGGCGGGGCGTGGTCGGGCCCGATCGGCGTCTCGTTCGTGTCGTGGAACAGCATGCCGGGCTGGTAGGGCTGGGCGTACTCGCCCACCGCTTCCATGGTGAGTTCGGCGATGCGCTGCTGGATCTCCGAGCCGCGCACCTTCAGGGTCGAGACTTCGGGACCGGGCGCGCCGCCCTGGGCCATGGTCGAGAGCACGCGCAGCTCGCTCATCTCGAGCGCCTGGACCTGCAGGTCGATATCGGCGATCTGCGCCGTGAAGGCCGGATCGTCGGCCAGGGTGCCGCCGTCCTGCGGTTCGATCCGGGCGATCTGGCGCAGCATCGAGACGCCGCGCTTGGAGGACGGGACCTCGGCGATGCCCAGCCGCTCGTTGGCCAGCAGGAACTTGGCGCAGGTCCAGCCCTCGTTCTCCTTGCCGATCAGGTTCTCGACCGGGACCTTCACATTGTCGAGGAACACGTCGTTCACGTGATGGGCGCCGTCGGTCATGATGATCGGCCGCACAGTGACGCCCGGCGTCTTCATGTCGATCAGCAGGAAGGAGATGCCCTCCTGCGCCTTCACCTCGGTGTTGGTCCGCACCAGACAAAAGATCCAGTCGCCCCAATGTGCGAACGAGGTCCAGGTCTTCTGGCCGTTGACGATATAGTGGTCACCCTCACGCACCGCGCGCGTGCGCAGGTTGGCGAGGTCGGAGCCGGCGCCCGGCTCGGAATAGCCCTGGCACCACGAGACCTCGGAGCTGCGGATGCCCGGCAGGAAGCGCTCCTTCTGCGCTTCGGTGCCGAATGTGTAGATCACCGGCCCGACCATCTTCGGGCCGAACGGCAGGATGCGCGGCGCACCCTCCTCCGCCAGCACGTTCTCGAACAGGAAGCGCTGCGTCACGTCCCAGCCCGGGCCGCCGTACTTCTTCGGCCAAGTGTAGGCGAGCCAGCCCTTCTTCCCGAGCGCCTTCTGCCACACGATGTGGTCGTCACGGTCGTAATGCTTGCCGGAGAACGTCTTCTCGCGGGTCGCCGGCGACAGGTTCTCGCGCGCGAACGCCCGCACCTCGTCGGCGAACGCCTTGTGTTCCGGCTTGAGCGACAGATCCATCTAGAGCCCCAACACCATCTTGCTGATGATCCCCTTCTGGATCTCGTTGCTGCCGCCGTAGATCGTGGTCTTGCGCGTGTTGAAGTAGCGCGGCGCGGCGAGGTGGGCGTAGTCGGGACCGACCGGCTCCTCGTTGGTACCCTGCCACAGCAGGCCCGGCAGGTATGGCGCGGAATACTCACCGACCGCTTCCATCGTGAGTTCGGTGATGCGCTGCTGGATCTCCGAGCCGCGGATCTTGAGGCCGGAAACTTCGGCACCGGGCTGGCCACCCTGCGCCATCTGCGACAGCACGCGCAGCTCGGTGAACTCGAGCGCCGTTACCTGGATTTCGAGATCGGCGATCTTCTCGGCGAAGCTCTGGTTCTCGATCAGCGGGCGGCCATTGTCCTGCTCGACGCGGGCGATGTCCTTCAGCGCCTCGACGCCGCGCTTGGACTGCGGCACCGCGGCGATGCCCAGCCGCTCGTTGGCCAGCAGGAACTTGGCGCAGGTCCAGCCTTCGTTCTCCTTGCCGACCAGGTTCTCAATCGGGACCTTGACGTTGTCGAAGAAGACCTCGTTCACCTCGTGGCCGCCATCGGCCATGATGATCGGCTTCACCGTGATGCCCGGCGTCTTCATGTCGATCAGCAGGAAGGAGATGCCTTCCTGCGGCTTCGACTTCGAATCGGTGCGCACGAGGCAGAAGATCCAGTCGGCCCAGTGACCCATCGTGTTCCAGGTCTTCGACCCGTTCACGATGTAGTGGTCGCCGTCCTTCTCCGCCTTGGTGCGCAGGCTCGCGAGATCGGAGCCCGAGCCCGGCTCGGAATAGCCCTGGCACCACCAGACGGTGCTCTCGCGGATCGCCGGAAGGTAGTTCTCCTTCTGCGCCTCGGTGCCGAACGTGTAGATCACCGGCCCGACCATCTTGGTGCCGAACGGGATGATGCCCGGCGCATATTCCTCGGCGCAGATGTTCTCGAAGATGTAGCGCTGGGCCGGCGTGAAGCCCGGGCCGCCATGCTTCTTCGGCCAGGTGTAGACCAGCCAGCCCTTCTTCCCGAGCGCCTGCTGCCAGCGCATGTAGTCGTCGCGGATCAGGTGCTTGCCGTTCTTCACCTTGTCGCGCACGTCGGCCGGCAGATTGGCGCGCACGAAGGCCCGCACCTCGTCGGCAAATTTCTGTTCTTCAGGCGTGAAAGCGAGATCCATGTTCCCCTCCCGAGGAGGCATTTTCGAATTGGCCGGAGTTTAGCCACGGGCTCGACCGGGACAAGCGCCGATAAATCGACTGGCGATTGACCGCGCCGAGATGCGGAACAGCTTTCCGTAAGAAAATCCCACGTCACCGCCGGTGGTCTTGCAACTATTGATCTTGGTCAATTCCCTACTCCGCGTAATGGCGTTCACTTCTTCCGGCGTAAAGTGGGAGAGTACCAATGCGGAAAGTTTCGGTCGCTGGGACTATGGTTGCTGCAACCCTGATAGCTTGCTCGCTGGGGCAGGCGGCCAAGGCCGACGATACCCAGAGCCCCTGGCAGGTGCGCGTGCGTGCGCTGGGCGTCCTTCCGGCCTCGTCCGGGAGTACGGTGAACGTGCAGGGCGTGCCCGCGCTCTCGACTCCGAATTCCGGCCTGTCGATCGGCAACTCGATCGTCCCCGAACTCGACATCAGCTACTACTTCACGCCCAACGTGGCGGCCGAACTGATTCTGGGCGTCACGCCTCATAACATCACGGGCACCGGCGCCCTTGCGAACCTCAACATCGGCAGGGCGTGGCTCCTGCCGCCGACCCTGCTGGCGCAATACCACTTCACCGACTTCGGTCCGTTCAAGCCCTATATCGGCATTGGCGTGAACTACACGATCTTCTTCAGTCAGAGCGCCGGCTATACGCCGACCAACGGGCTCGGGGTGACGAACCTCAGCATCAACAATACCGTCGGCGGCGCCTTCCAGGTCGGGTTCGACTATATGTTCGACAAGCACTGGGGCGTGAATTTCGACGTCAAGAAGTACCTCCTGCGCCCGACCTATAATGCCACGGTCAACAACACGATCCCGGTGACCGGGACGGCCGCCATCGATCCGTGGATCATAGGCGCCGGCGTGACCTACAGGTTCTAGGCTCAGCGGGCGAAGTCTCTATCGAGGGGCCCTGAAGCTGGCCGTGACTCGCCGTCGCGGTCTCAGGGAACGATCAGCACCTTGTCCGCCTTGAGCTTCTCGATCGTCTCGTCGCTCAGGCCGGCCTCGCGCAGGACCTCGACGCCGTCACCGCCGATCTGTGGGGCGTGGCGGCGGAACTCGACCTTGGTCTTCTCGAAGTCGAGCGGGCTGGCGAAGGTGGTGATCGGGCCCTCGGTCGGGTGCTCGCGCTCGGTGAAGAAGCCCGTGGCCTTGAGGTGGGGGTCGTCCTTCAGTTCCTCGAGGGTACGCACCGGCATGGCGGGGATGTCGGCCTTGTCGAACATCTCCAGCCATTCCTCGGTCGGGCGATGCTTCAGCAGCTCGCCCAGCACCTGGTAGAGCTCGCTGAAATGCTTCGCGCGCTCGTTGCGGTCGACGAACCTCTTCTCCCTGGCAAGATCGGGCCGCTCCGCCAGCTCGAAGAACTTGACCCAGTGCGCGTCGGTATAGGGCAGCGCGCAGATGTAGCCGTCCTTCGTCGGGAACGGATGGCGGAACTTGTTGATGATGCGGTCGTAGCCCATGGGCGCGCGCTCAGGGCTCCAGGTGGCGCCGAACAGATGCTCGGTCAGCCAGAACGAGGCCAGGGTCTCGAGCATCGGCACCTCGATCATCTGCCCCTCGCCCGTGCACTTGCGATGGTAGAGCGCGCCCAGCACGGCGATGCAGAGATGCAGCCCGGTCGTCTTGTCGGCGATGAGGCTCGGCATGAAGCGCGGCGGCAACCCGTCGACCCGGCTCTGCAGCGAGGCCGCGCCCGAGACGCCCTGTACCAGGTCGTCGAAGGCCGGTTTGTGGCCGTAGGGCCCCTTGCGCGCATAGCCCAGCGAATAGGCATAGATGATCGAGGGGTTGATCTTTTTGAGGTCCTCATAGCCAAGGCCCAAACGCTCGATCGCCTGCGGCCGGCTGTTGTGGATGAAGAGATCGGCGTCCTTGATCATGTCCTTCAGGACGGCGCAGGCGGCCGGCTTCTTGAGGTCGAGGCAGAGCGAGCGCTTGTTGCGGTTGGCCGCCATGTAGATCGGGCCCATGGCCGGCGCGTTGCCGAGGCTGCCGCCCGAGGCGCGCAGCAGGTCGCCTTCCGGCGGCTCGACCTTGATCACGTCGGCGCCCATGTCGGCCAGATGCTGCGTGGCGAACGGCCCCAGCAGAACCGCCGTCAGATCGATCACGCGCACGCCCTGCAATGGTCCTGGCATTTCCTCGTCCCCGCTATGACGTTTTGATCTTGCCCGGACCGTGCCATCGCCCTTTGCGAAATGGTAGTCCTACAGTAACACCTCGCCCCGAGGCGCATCGCGGTGCGAGGCGCGCAAGGGCATTTCAGGGAATTGGGGTTTCGCATGGCTGGAGCGCTGGACGGTCTGCTGGTGGTGAGTGTCGAGCAGGCGGTGGCCGCTCCCTATTGCGCCGCCCGGCTGGCGGATGCCGGCGCCCGGGTCATCAAGATCGAACGGCCCGAGGGCGATTTCGCGCGCGGCTACGATGGCTATGTGCACGGCCAGTCGAGCTACTTCGTCTGGCTGAACCGCGGCAAGCAGTCCCTCACCCTCGACTTCAAGGCCAAGGACGACCTCGCTTTGCTGCACCGGCTGATCGGCAAGGCCGACGTGCTGATCCAGAACCTGGCGCCAGGCGCTGCCGAACGCGCAGGCTTCGGCTCCGCCGCCATGCGGGCGGCCCACAAGAAGCTGATCACCGTCGACATCTCGGGCTATGGCGACCACGGCCCCTACAGGAACCGCCGCGCCTACGACCTGCTGGTGCAGGCCGAGAGCGGGCTGGCCTCGATCACCGGCACCGAGCATGCGCCGGGCCGGGTCGGCATCTCGGCGACCGACATCGGCACCGGCATGTATGCGCACGCCGCCGTGCTGGAGGCGCTGATCGCCCGCGGCCGGACCGGCGAGGGCCGCGCCATCTCGGTCTCGCTCTTCTCCTCGATGGCCGAGTGGATGACCGTGCCGCTGCTCGGCATGGAATATTCCAACTACGAGTGGCCGCGGCTGGGCCTCACCCATCCGTTCATCGCGCCCTACGGCGTCTATCCGACCTCCGACAAGGTGCCGGTGCTGATCTCGATCCAGAACGATCGCGAGTTCGAGCGGCTGTGCCATGGCGTCATCGACCGGCCGGGCCTCGAGAAGGACCCGGACTACGCGACCGGCAAGGCGCGCAACGCGCGGCGCGACGACACCAACGCCATCGTGGCCAGGAGCTTCGCCGCGCAGACCTTCGCCGATCTGTCGGCCCGCCTCGAAGCCGCGCAGATCGCCTGGGCGCGGGTCAGCAGCGTGAAGGACCTGACGACCCATCCGCAGCTCCGCCGCACCGGCTTCAACTCGATCGGCGGCGAGGACGTCTCGATCCCCGCCCTGGCCGCCTCCTACACCGGCGAGCCCGAGCGGTTGGGCGACGTGCCGACCCTCGGCCAGCACAGCGAGCAGATCCGCAAGGAGTTCGCCACCTGATGCCCAAGTGGCTGACGGGCCTAAAGCTCGCGGCCTATGGCGGCGCCTACTTCTTCGCGGCCGGCGCCTTCATGAGCTACTGGCCGGTGTGGCTGCGCGACCGCGGCGTCACCGACACCGAGATCGGCACGCTGTTCATGTCGCGCCAGATCATCGCCGTCATCGCCACCCTCTCGGTGGGCTGGATCGTCCACCGCCTGGGCGGCCCGCGCGGTGTCATCGTGGCGCTGGGGATCGGCGCCATCGTGATGATGGTCGCCTACCAGTTCTCCTATTCCTTCCTGGCGATCTTCATCGTCACGATGATCTGGGGCTTCCTGTGGTCGCCGCCGATGCCGCTCTACGACGGCGTGCTGGTGACGGAGACCAAGAAGCACGGGCTCGACTATGCGCGCGTGCGCATGTGGAGCTCGGTCGCCTTCATCTTCGGCACCTTCCTCGCCGGCATCGCGGTCGACCGCTACGGCCCGCCCTGGGTGCTCTATGTCGGCATGGCAAGCATCGTGCTGCTGGCGCCCTTCGCCCTGCTGCTGCCGGCCACGCCGCCGCGCGCCGCCGCCACCGGCCACGCCCCGTTCCGCGTGTCCGAGCTGCTGCGGCAGCCGCCGTTCCTCCTGTTCCTGCTGGCCTGCGGCCTCTGCCAGGCCAGCCACTCCGTGCTCTACAGTTTCGGCACCCTGACCTGGCGCGGCGCCGGCATCGACGACATAACCATCAGCGCGCTGTGGGCCCAGAGCGTCGCCCTCGAGATCGTGCTGATGCTGTTCGGCGGCTGGCTGCTGGCGCGACTGGGCGTCTGCGGCCTGATCGCTCTCGGCCTCACCGCCGGCCTGGTGCGCTGGACGGCCATGGCCTTCACGACCGAGCTGTGGGCGCTGGTCCTGCTGCAGGCGCTGCACTCCTGCACCTTCGCCGCCTGCCATCTCGGCGCCATGGCCTTCCTGCAGCGCGCCCTGCCGACGCACGGCGCGGCGATCGGCCAGAGCCTCTATTACGCACTGGGCACCGGCGCCACGCAGGCTGTCGTCTACCAGTTCTCCGGCATTCTCTATTCAGAGTATGGCCAGCGCGCGTTTCTCGCCATGACCGTCGTCAGCGCCGTCGGCCTGTGCGCGCTGCTGCTGCTCGCGCGCACATGGAACGGCGGGCTGCTGGTGGGGCAGCCCAAGTCACACGCGTCGTCCTGAGCGAAGTCGCCCGAAGGGCGACGCAGCCGAAGGACCTCTTTTCCAGCACACAACACGTCGAAACGAAAAGAGGCCCTTCGACTAAGCTTCGCTCCGCTCAGGGCGACGGGAGGTGGTCAACGCGACCGGCCGCGGGCCGTGACCGGCCAGATCTCGACCAGCGTGTCGCCCTTCACCACGTGATAGCTCTCGTAGAGGTTCACGGTCGGGTCGCAGTGCGGCGGGGTCAGGACGACCTGGTCGCCGAGCTTGGGCGCCGGCTGGCCTTTGGGCGCGATCACCGCGAGATGCTCGTCGCCCATGAAGCGGGTCGTCGCGCCCTCCACGGCGCCCTTCAGGATCA
Source organism: Reyranella sp. (assembly GCA_044377795.1). Lineage (GTDB taxonomy): Bacteria > Pseudomonadota > Alphaproteobacteria > Reyranellales > Reyranellaceae > Reyranella. The sequence goes on from JBILYJ010000101.1 coordinate 9,690, forward strand.
TCGGAGGACCCTTCTCGGTGGCCATGGCCTTGAGGCCGGCATCGACCGTGACCATGCCCGGCGTGTTGGCGCTGACGACGCGCGCGTCGATCTGCAGCGCCTGTTCGAAGGTCGGCTTGTCGAGGCCGCGCAGGTCGCAGACGTTGTAGTCGTGGTCCATGAACACGTAGGACCCGACCTGCAGCTCGGTGAAGACTCCGAGCTTGGCGTCGATGTAGTGCGTGCCGGTGCCCGAGCCGGTGACGATGCCGGGCTTCAGGCCCGCCTCCTCCAGCTTCGCCAGGATGCCCTGCAGATACTCCGTGCGCTCCTTGATCTGGGCGGTGCGCTCCTTGAAGTCGACGATGTGCTGGTGGCTGCCGCAGTAGAACTGGACGCCGGCATAGGCCAGCGATCTGAAGTTGGCGACCTTCTGCACCAGCTCGACCGTGGCCTCGGGCGAGGCCGTGCCGGTGCGGTGGATGCCGGGATCGATATCGACGATCACGGTGAGCGGCTTGCCGGCCTTTGCAGCCGCAGATGCCAGCGCCTCGGCATTGTCGGGATGGTCGACCACCAGCATCAGGTCGGAGACCTTGGCGTTGAGTTCCACCAGCCGCTGGATCGCCTGCGGCGTCACCACCGGCGAGGTGATGTGCAGGCTCTGGATGCCGGCCTCGCCCAGCGCCTCGGCCTCGCCCAGCTTGGCGCAGCAGACGCCCAGCGCCCCCGCTTCCATCTGGCGGCGCGCGATGTCGGCCGACTTGTGGGTCTTGGAATGCGGGCGCAGCTTGACGTTGTGCGCCTTCGCAAACGACGCCATCTCCGCGATGTTGCGATCGAGCATCTCGAGATCGAGCACGAGCGACGGCGAGTTCAAGGAGCGCCGGGAGCCCTGCTGTCCGATGAGATGTCCGTGCAGGCGCCGGGCTTCACTGGCGGCTTCGCTGGTCATTTCTTCTGTCCTTCAGGTTGCAAGGTGCGGACGACCATGGCTTCGCCGGTCGTGCCCCGGTTGACGCCGGCGCTCTTCATGAAGGTGTTGTCGGCGCCGGTGCCCCAGAGCGCCACGCCCTGGGCCAGCAGGCCGCCATCCACCTTCACCGTCTCGCCGGTGATGAAACGCGCCTCGTCGGAGGCGAGGAAGGTCGCCACGTCGGCGATATGCTCGGGCTCGCCGCGGTCCGGCCAGGGCTGCTGGCCGAATTGCTTCTCGTACTTGTCGGGCCGGCCGCGATGGACCAGAGGCGTCGAGATGACGCCCGGCGCGATGCCGACCACGCGGATGCGATCGGGGCCCAGCTCGGCCGCCACATTCTCGATCAGGCTGATGCAGGCGGCCTTCGCCGCAGAATAGGCATGGCTGCCGCCACCGCCCACCATGCCGGCGATCGAGGCCGTCACCAGGATCACGCCGCCGTCCCCGTGTTCCTTCATCGCCAGCGAGGCATGCTTCATGCCGAGGAACACCGACCGCGTCAGTACCGCGAACGTATAGTCCCAATCCTCGACGCTGGTCTCCGCGATCGGTCCGAAGGCGCCGCCGACACCGGCATTGAGATAGGCGATGTCGAGACGCCCGAAATGGCTCTTCGCCTCGGCGACCATGGAAGCGACATCGGTCTCCTTCGAAACGTCGCAACGCACGAAGCCGACGCTGTCGCCAAAGCCCTGTGCCCTGGCGACCGCCAGCGTCTCCGCGCCATTGGCCTCGTTGAGGTCGGCCACCAGCACCTTCGCGCCCTCGGCAAGGAAGCGCATGACGGTCGCGCGGCCCATGCCGCTCGCGCCCCCCGTGACAATGGCCACCTTACCCGCCAGTCGATTCATGCTGTTCCGCTCCTTCGATGCCATGGTGGTGTCGCTGGCATCGCGAGGCAAGTCTAGCATTTCCCTAACCACTGTTGCGCAGGCCGGCCGCGATGCCGTTGATGCTGAGGTGGATGCCCTGCACCACCGCGGGATCGGGATCGCCGGCGCGGTGACGCCGCAGCAGTTCGATCTGCACATGGTTCAGCGGATCGATATAGGGGAAGCGGTTGCGGATCGAGCGCGCCAGCAGCGGGTTGAGTTCCAGCAGCGTCTTCTGCCGCGTGATGGCACAGACCGCGTCGATCGACGACTTCCATTCCTGTTTCACGCGGGCAAAGACCTGCTCGCGTAGCGCCTTGTCGATCACCAACTCGGAGTAGCGCGACGCGATGGCGATGTCGCTCTTGGCCAGCACCATGTCCATGTTCGACAGGATGGTCCGGAAGAACGGCCAGTTGTCGTGCATTTCCTGCAGCATCGCCATGCCGTCGCCCGGCCGCGCGGCGCTCCAGGCCTCGATCGCGGCGCCGAACCCGTACCAGCCCGGCAGCATCAGGCGGCATTGCGCCCAGCTGAACACCCAGGGAATGGCGCGCAGATCCTCGATACCCTGCTTCTTCGAGCGCGAGGCCGGGCGGCTGCCGATGTTGAGCGAGGCGATCTCGTCCAGCACGGTGGATTCGCGGAAGTACCGGTCGAAGCCCTCGGTCTCGTAGACGAGGTCGCGATAGGCGCGGAAGGCGTGCGCCGACAGCTCCTCCATGACGGCGAGATAGTCGGCGGGCGGCGGCGGCCGGTCGGCGTCGAGCAGCGAGGCTTCCAGGGTGGCGGCGGCCAGGGTTTCGAGATTGCGCCGTCCCACCTCGGCATTGGAGTACTTGCCGGCGATCACCTCGCCCTGTTCGGTGATGCGGATGGCGCCCTGCACCGCGCCCGGCGGCTGCGCCAGGATCGCCTCGTAGCTCGGCCCGCCGCCGCGGCCCACCGAGCCGCCGCGACCATGGAACAGGCGCAGCCCGACCCGGTGGCGCTTGAAGGTCTCGATCAGGACCAGCTCCGCCTTGTACAGCTCCCAGGTCGAGGTGAGGTAGCCGCCGTCCTTGTTGCTGTCGGAGTAACCCAGCATGACTTCCTGCGTGTCGCCGCGTGACGTGAGCAGGCGACGATAGGCCGGCAGGGCGAGCAGATCGTCCATGATCCGTCCGCAACGCTGCAGATCGCCGATGGTCTCGAACAACGGCACGATGTCGACATCCAGCCGGCCCTCGCGCGGATCGAGCAGTCCGCCCTCCTTGAGCAGCACGGCCACTTCGAGGATGTCGGAGACGCTGTCGGCCTTGGAGATCACGTAGTTCGGAAGGGCAGCCCGGCCGTAGCGCCGATGCGCATCGGCCGCCACGCGCACGAGGTCCAGTTCCGCGGCCGTTTCGTCGCCATAGGAATGATAGGGCGACGCGAGCGGCCGCATGTTGCCGAGTTCGGCGCTCAGCAAAGCGACGCGCGCCTTCTCGTCGAGCGCGGCATAGTCGATGCCGGTTCCCGTCGCCGCCACGAGCTCGGCCACGACCCGCGCATGCACGTCGGAGTTCTGCCGCAGGTCGAGCGATGCCAGATGAAAGCCGAAGACATCGACGGCGCGCCGCAGCGAGCGCAGGCGCCCCCGCGCCAGGTCCGCCGAGCCGTTCTCCGCGAGCGACCGGTAGAGCGTGTCGAGATCCGCCCGCAGGTCTTCCGCCTTCTCGTAAGCCGGTGCCGGCCCGACCGGCGGCTGCGGCGGCTCGAGCGCGTCGAGCGACCATGCGGTTGCGGCCAGCCGCGCATAGATGCCGACGATGGCGCGCCGGTAGGGCTCGTCCTTGCGCTCCGGCGCGCGATCGGCCGAGCTTTCGACCAGTCTGCGCAATCCCTCCGAGACGTGCACGATGCGGCCGTCGAGCGACAGCTCGCTGCCCAGCCGGTGCAGTT
>JBILYJ010000562.1:0-3503 GCA_044377795.1 Reyranella sp.
CCGCTTCGGCCGCCGCGGTGGCGGCCTCCGTGCCCTCGCTCTGTGCGGCACGCGCAATGGCGGCGGACGCCTGGTCGAGATGTTCACGCAGGGCCGCAGCCTCCGTCCCGAGGTAGCCGAACCTGTCGTTGGAAGCGCCCTTGGTCATGAGAATTCCCCTCCGGGGGAAAGATCGTCGGCGGAGGCCGGCTCCGCTTTGACCTGAATCAAAGCGCATCAGGGGTGCGCAGACAAAATGGCACCGTGCGCACGTTCGTCTTCCGCTGCCCGACCACGGGCTACAATGTCCAGGGCCGCTACGATGGAGCCACCGGTCCCCTGCCGACATTCGTCGGACAGCACTGCCTCGCCTGCAACGGGCTGCACGTCGTGGATCCATTGACCGGAAAAGGAATGAGCGAACTGCGTGCGGTTGCCACGCGCCGGCAGTCGTCCGGTCCGACATCGTCCGACGATTGACCTGAATCAACGCGTCGCCGCGCACGCCGGCGCAGGATGCCGCCACATCGTCAACGGGAGAAAACCATGACCCACAGTCACGCCATCGTCTGGATGGACAGCAAGGAAGCCCACGTGTTCCGCTTCAACGCAGACGACGTGGAGCGCGAGACCATCAAGGCCCACAGCCCGTTTCGCAAGGTGCATCACAAGGCAGGCGTCGTCGGCGCGGGCCATGCGGCTCTCGACTTGAGCTTCCTCGATCATATCGTCGACGCCCTGCGCGGGACCCAGGAGTGGCTTCTGGTCGGCCCGGCGCAGGCCAAGCAGGAACTCGTCCGGCACCTCGAAAAGCATCTGCCGCACATCAAGGAGACTCTCGTCGGGGTCGAGGCGATGGATCATCCGACCGACGGCGAGCTGCTCGCCTATGCGCGGCGGTCGTTCAAGGCGATCGATCGGCTGCGCCCCAATGCTCCGGCCGGCGCCGTTTCCCACTGATCATCGTGCAAGCGAGGAGACGGCGATGACCGATATCCCGATCCACTTGCTGCTGCTCACGTGCAGCTCGTTCATGCTGCTGGGCGTTTGCCTGGCCTCGGCGACCGCGCAGTACCTGCGGTCGCAACAGTCCCAAGCCGCCGTCGTCACCGTCAGGCAGCCTGCCAGTCGCTGACCGGCGAATCGGCGGGGCTCCGGACAGGCTCAGTCCGGCAGCTTCGCCGGATCAGGCGTCGAGCTTGCGCAAGGCGGCCATGTTGCACAGATCGACCGACCGGCTGCCGGCCTGGAGGCGGATCAGGCCCTGGCGCGCAAAGCAGGTGAGCGTCCGCGACACGGTCTCGATCGTGAGACCGAGATGGTCGGCGATGTCGGAGCGCTGCATCGGCAGCTCGACATGCTCGTCGTCACTGGAGATGCGCTTGGCCATATCGAGCAGGAAGGTCGCGATCTTCTCCTGCGCCGTCTTGCGACCGAGCAGAAGCATGTGGTCCTGGGCGCGGCCGAGGCACTTCATCATGGAAGCAAGAACCTGGTTGGCGAAGTCCGGATCGGCAGCCGTCAGTTCGGCCAGGCGCGAGCGGCGGAAGGCCACGAGGGTGGCGTCGCCCAGCGCTTCGGCGGTGAAGCGGTGTTCGGCGCCGGCTTCGAGGCCGAAGATGTCGCCCGGAAGGTGGAAGGCATCGATCTGCCGGCGACCGTCGCTCAGCAGCTTGCAGGTCCGGATCGAGCCCGAAACCACCTTGTAGAAATGATCCGCCGAATCTCCTTCGGCGAAAAGCTCCTCGCCCTTCGCCAGCATCCGCGGCTGGCCGGCCGTCAGGGTACCCGCAGGCTGCAGGTTGGCAGCTCCACGCAGGGCGACGGCAGCAGGAATACGGGCGGAAATCGCTGAATTCGTGTGCATGGCTGGCTCCCGACTGGGTGTTTCTGACAGGCACAGGGATAGGGCCCGGGGGGCCGGCCGACCATTTGGGTCTTGAACTAAGGGATTCTACGTAGGCCGGCGGTCGCCCGCCGGGGTCACCAGCCCCTCGAGGACACCCGCGAACAGCCGGTACTTGATCCCGACGACGGCCAGTTCGCGAGCCCAGTTCACGATGTCGCCCCAGGGATCGTTGAGCTTGCCAAGCCCCGCCACCACCGCGACCACGGTTCCCACCTCGATCATTCCCTGCAGGACCTGCCAGCCGCCGAAACAGAGCGCGGAGGCGACGGCCAGGTGATGCATCATGTTCATCAGCAGGTTCATCGTGAACTTGATCCTGTAGATTCCCATGTTGAGCGTGAACACACGCTCGATCGGATCCTGCGTCCAGCCCCAGCCGATGCGTCCGTCCGGGCCCCCGCGTCCGGAGATGCGGCTTACCAGCCCGCCACTGATGCCGCGCTTGACCAGTATGCGCGACTGAGCACGCCGGTTGATGGCACGCTGAAGGAGAGGAACGAAGAAGACCTGCGGCAGGAAGAATGCGAGGCCCAGAAGCGTCATGCGCCAGTCGAGATAGAGCATATAGACGATGACGCTCGTCAGCACGCCGCCCTGCAGCAGCGGCTCGGACAGGCTGACGCCGGTGAAGCCGCCGATCGGTTCGGCCTCCTCGAGCACCATGGAAATCTCAATGCCGGCTTCCTCACCGCTGACGTCCCGCGTGGCCCGGTCGGCATATTCTGCGACCAGGCCGCGCAGGCGGCGCACCGAATCCTCGGCGACCCATCCGCGGTACACGTTGAGACAGAGTTTCAGGCTCTGCTCGGAGAGCACGACGCCGACATAGGCGGCGGCCAGCCACAGCACGGTCTCGAAGGCGCCGCGGTCCACCAGGACATTGATCACACGGCGCTGCAGCTCCAGGGGAGCCGCGCTCAGCAGGAAGACGAGGACCGAGAGGACCGCCAGGGCCGCCTGGTGGCGCCCCGACGAGCGGAGCACGAAGCCGAGGATCGTCGCGGGCATCGGCACATGGTTGTCAGGGTCCGTCATCCAGGACTCGCCTGATGCTGCCGGCCAGATCGGAGAGCGGCTTCTCCAGCACGTCCCTGACCCCCAGACCGGACGCCCGGTCGCGCAGGGAACGGGTCACCCGGCCGCTGATCAGGAGGACCGGCAAGGCAACGCCCCGGTTCCGCAGCCGCTCCACGAGTTCCAGCCCGTCGATCTCGGGCATTCGGTAGTCGATGACGAGGCATCCGACGGCCGGCAGGTTGCTCTCCGCCAGGAGAGCTTCCGGAGTCGGATAGAGCCGGACGCTGAAGCCCTCCATTTCGAGTGAGAACTTGAGCGCGTTGCGCACGGCCGCATCGTCGTCGACGAGCAGAATGACATCGGGAGCCTTCGACATGCAGCAACGTCGCCCGCGGCGCGCGGAACCGCGTTGATCCAGCGCAAATTCTAGGAGTCTCCCTCGGCGAGGAGGACCATGCGCACCAGTTCGGACAGGCTGTCGGCCTGCATCTTGGTCATCACGTTGGCGCGATAGACCTCGACCGTGCGGGCGCTGATGCCGAGATCGTAGGCGATCACCTTGTTCGCCTTGCCGGCGGCGAGCCCTCGCAGGACGTCG
>JBILYJ010000563.1:0-3498 GCA_044377795.1 Reyranella sp.
TCGGGCTTGTCGGGCGGCTGAAAGTCGGGGCCCGACGTGCATCCCGTCACCGCGGCGGTCGCAAGGGCGACAAGCAGCAGTACCGTCGGCGTAACCACACCACGGCGGCCAGAGGTGGCGCGAGGCAGGCCGGCATGAAAGGCAACCTCGCAACTAATCGGCGGTCTGCCGAGGATGTCGTTGCCGATCAATTATTCCATCTGCTGCGGGAGCGACAATCCGACTGGCGGCAGGGCCGGCATCGCGATGGCGGGGTCGAGCGCCGAAGGATTTGCCGGTATCGAGTCCAAGGTGGAGCGAGCCCCTCCGGGTGTGGCCGGCCGCACGACCGGCTGGCCGTTGGATGTCACGGAGGCGGCGGCCGGGGGGGCACTTGACTCCCATGGTCCAAGGATCAGCGGCAGCCCTTCCTTGCCGCTGCCGATGACGACGATCTTGGCGTTCTGCGAATCGGCCAGCTTGAGGGTGGCGTCGATGCCCTTCCAGCGCAGGTAGTTCTCGGAGATGCCGCCCGACACCGTGTCCTGGAATGCCCGGATGCCCTCGGCCTCGATTTTCTTGCGAGTGGCCTCCTGCTCCTCGCGTTGGAGGATAAATACATACTGCTCGCTGAGCTGGCGCTGGGTCAGCTTGGCTTCGATCGCGCTAACCAGCGCAGCAGGCAGTTCGATCCTGCTGAACCAGAAATCTTCGATCATGATTTCTGGAACCCTGTCGGGTACCCCGCCGATCAACATATCGGCGGTCAGCCTGAACTGCTTGAGCACGCCGCGCTCGATCTCGGATCGCTTCACCGAATAGAGTTCCTCGAGCGTGAACTTGCCGATTTCCAGTCGAATGATCGCCCCCACCGCCGGCATGACCAGCTTGTCTGCGAAATCGGGCCCGGCATATTTCGTGATTAAACCAGTGGCCTTGGGATTGATGCGGTACATCAGGGTTCCCTCGACGGTGACCTGCAGCCCCTCCTTGGTCAGCGCCTCGAATTTCTTGGTCTGCTGCTGGAGGCGCAGGTCGTAGATGTGGATCTGATCCCACGGGAAGATGATCTTGGTCCCCTCGCCGTAATAAAAATGCAAAACCGTGCCGCCGAAGAAACGCAGCCACAGCGCGGCGCCATGGCCGGCGGGAATCGTGATGAAAATGCTCTTGAAGAAGAACAGCAGGAAAAAGACCACAAAGAGGAGTGTCGCCGTCGTGCCGATGAAGTGACGATCGAACCACGCCTCGATGCCTTTGACCGCACGCTCAATCATCGCTGGCTCCGTACTCGGTCAGCCGTCCATCTTCCATGACGAAGTGGCGGGTCGCTCGGTCAAAGTAACGGTCGTCGTGCGTCACCGCGACCACTGTCTTGCCGCGGGCGCGTAGCGCCGGCAGGATCTCGTCGTAAAACTTCCGGCGGAAGGCCGGATCCTGGTCGGCGGCGAACTCGTCGAACACGTAGATCGGCCGGTCTTCCAGGGCGGCTACCACGAGGGCGAGCCGCTTGCGCTGGCCGGTCGAGAGTTTGATCGTGTCGAAACGGCCGTCGTGCATGCCCGTCTTCTTCTCGATTTCCATCGTCGTTAGCCATTCGAGGATCTGGTCCGAGGCTACGTCGCCCAGGCCAAACAGCCGCTGGAACAGATGGAAATCGGAAAACACCGTCGAGTAGAGGTTCTGGCAGGCCTCGCGCCGGTCACCGTCGACCACCCGGCCGTCGACCAGGATCTGGCCCTGCTGCGGCAGGTAGAGCGCCGTCAGCAACCTCAGGAGGGTGGACTTTCCGGAGCCGTTGCCACCGGAAATGAACAGGACGTCGCCGCGGCGCAGCGTGAGGTCGATCGGGCCCACCATGAAGCCGCCGGACTGGCCATGTGTGAAGACCACCTGCCGCAGTTCGATCTCGGCGAAGTCGGAAGGTTGCCCTGGCGCCGTACCCGAGCCCGACCTCTGTACCGCCTGATGCAGCCTTCTCTCGAGGTCGAGCATGACCTCGCAGGCGGCCTGGGCGTTGGCGACTGCCGACGATGCCGCGGTCATAGAGCCGATCGGACCGAAAAGGAACAGGATGACGGTGACGGTCTTGAGCAATTCCTCGGGTTGGGTGAGGCCAAATCCGGGCAGCAGGAAAACGAGTGCGCCGCCGGCGGCAAGGAAGATGAGTTGCCCAAAAAGGTAGACCTCCAACAACTTCACGTTGACACCGGTCCGCATCTCGCAGGTGCGGCGGGAGATTTCCGCGATGAAGACGGCGAGGTCGGCGCTGCGTGCGGCGTTGAGACGGACCTCCTTGAAGCCCTCGATGAGATCGGTGACGGAGTCGAACAGTTCGTTCTCCTGGCCGTTGACCTCCGCCAGCGTGGCGCGGGCCCGGCGCAGCCGGAACATATAGACGAGGAACCCGAGACCCACGATCGCCACCGTCAGGAACAGAGCGGCAACGTCGAGCCAGGCCAGATAGGCGAGCGCGAAGACGACCGAAATCGCTGACTGGGCGCCGGCCAGAATGGCCGGGGCAGTGGTCGCGAGCGTCTGCGTCTGGCGGGTCAGGGCGCCGAAGATGCGTGCCGGGCCGATCTCTTCCAGCGCGTCGAGATTGCAGCGCCGGACCCGCTCGACCTGCCGCATCCGGTAGGTGTGCAGCGACTTCTCGACCTCGGTGAGGGCGGTGATGTGGAGATAGCGCTGGGAGTAAATCTGCGCTGCCGCCGCCGCGGCGAACAGCACGAACAGCCAGCCGAGCGCATCGCCCTTCGAGGCGTTGACGGCGCCCGAATTGAGCGTCGACAGCACGACAATGGTGCATCCTCCGGCCACCGCCGCCATGAAGGCGAGCCGGGGAATGGGCAGATTGCTTTGCCCATTGAGGAAGTCGATCACAGGTTTCATGCTAGTAGACAGGTAGCGATGCAGCGGGACCCGAGGTGATCACGGACGGTTCAGGATGGCGCGCTCGGCCGTCGTTCGTGGGTCATCATCAGAGCTAGCAGGGTGAGCACGGGGGTGAAGACGAGCGACAGCACGGTGAACCCGACGAAGCCGATCTGCTTGCGACGTCCCAGCCATCCTACGAGCAGCGACAGGACAACATATAATGTAATGAGCATTTTCCACAAGTCCTCTGGGCGCGGTGTCAGGCGCGCGCAGGATCGAGAGGCCGGCCTTTTCGCGCGCCCTCGAAGATCTTGCGGAAATGCTCGCGCACCTGGCCGGGCTGGAAGGTGAGAAACGTGCCACCCGACTCGAAATGCTGCAGGAACACCATGCCGACGGCATAGGTCGAGGCAGCGGCGACCGCAGGCATCGTCATGGCGCCGAGAAATGGGCCAATGCCGGGGATCAGACGGACAACCGGCCCGACCAGTCCGCCCGCCACGACTTCCGACCCCGCGCCGCCCACCAGCGCGCCTACGAGGTTGCGTGCGACATGCTCGGAGAACGGCACGCCGTAGAGGTCCGACATCTTGCGCAGCATCTGGACCTGTACGCCCATGACCAGCAGCATGTCGACGA
>JBILYJ010000564.1:0-3495 GCA_044377795.1 Reyranella sp.
CGTCGACCCTCGCCTGCGCAGCCAGGGTGGCAGCGCGCGCGTGGCGGGACACTGACATGGCGGCGGCATCGAGATCGGGCCTTTCGGGCTGGCTGCACCGTGTGTCCGACAGCGATGTCTGGTGGAGTTTCAAGTCCTCGCCGATGACGGTAGCGGCGGCGGCTGCCACCTTCCTGATCATCGCCGTGGCCTTCCTGTCGCCGGTCCTGGCGCCGCACACACCGTTCGATCCGGCCACGCTCAGCCTCAGCGACGGACTGAAGCCGCCTGTCCTGGTGTCTCCGGATGGCGAGTGGGCCTTCCCGCTCGGCACCGACGACCAGGGCCGCGACGTGCTGTCCTCGATCATGTATGGCACGCGCCTGTCCCTGATCGTGAGCCTCGCCGCCGTGGCCGTGGCGATGGTGCTCGGCATATCTCTGGGTCTGATCAGCGGCTACTTCGGCGGCGCGATCGACGCGGTGATCATGCGGGTGGCCGACGTCCAGCTCACATTTCCGGCGATCCTCGTGGCGCTTCTCATCGACGGTGTGGTGCGCGGCCTCATCTCGGTGAAGCGTCACGACGAGATCGCCATCTTCGTCGTCGTCGGCGCGATCGGCCTTTCCTTCTGGGTGAGCTACGCCCGCACCGTGCGCGGCTCGGTAATGGTCGAGAAGAACAAGGAATATGTGCAGGCGGCGCGGGTGATCGGCCTGTCGCCGCTGCTGATCATGGTGCGCCACGTTCTGCCCAACGTCACCGGGCCGGTGCTGGTGATCGCCACCCTCAACCTCGGTCTCGCCATCATCACCGAGGCGACCCTGTCGTTCCTGGGGGTCGGCCTGCCGTCGACCGAGCCTTCGCTCGGCACGCTCATCCGCCTCGGCAACGAGGTGCTGCAATCCGGCGATTGGTGGATCACCGTGTTTCCCGGCGTCACGCTGGCGGCACTCGTCCTGGCAGTGAACCTGCTGGGCGACTGGCTGCGCGACGCCCTCAATCCGAAACTGCGATAGTCACGACAGATGGCCGCCGCATCGAACAACCAGCCGCTCCTCGAAGTCCGCAACCTGCGGATCGAGTTTCCGACGCGCCGGGGCACGTTGCTCGCCGTCGACGACGTCTCCTTCGACATCGCCCCCGGCGAAGTCCTGGGCGTGGTGGGCGAGTCCGGCGCCGGAAAGTCGCTGACCGGCAACGCCATTATCGGCCTGCTGGAGCCGCCGGGCCGCGTGGCCGGCGGCGAGATCCGGCTGGAAGGGCGGCGCATCGACAACCTGCCCTATGAGGAGATGCGCAAGATCCGCGGCGCGCGGATCGGCGCGATCTTCCAGGACCCGCTGACCAGCCTCAATCCGCTCTATTCGGTGGGCCGCCAGCTCGTCGAGACGATCCAGACCCATCTGCCGCTGTCGGCCAGCCAGGCCAAGGCACGGGCGATCGAACTCCTGCAGGAGGTGGGTATCCCCGGCGCCGAGATGCGCATCGACCACTATCCGCACCAGTTCTCCGGCGGCATGCGCCAGAGGGTCGTGATCGCGCTGGCGCTGTGCGCCGGCCCGCGACTGATCGTGGCCGACGAGCCGACGACCGCGCTCGACGTCTCGATCCAGGCGCAGATCATCGCGCTCCTGAAGCGCCTGTGCCGCGAACACGGCACAGCGGTGATGCTGGTCACCCACGACATGGGCGTGATCGCCGAGACAGCCGACCGCGTCGCCGTGATGTATGCCGGCCGCGTCGCCGAGATCGGCCCCGTGCGTGAGGTCGTGAAGCACGCCAAGCATCCGTACACCAAGGGCCTGATGGGCTCGATCCCGAGTCTCGGCGTGCGCACCGAGCGGCTGACGCAGATCGATGGCGCCATGCCGCGTCTCACGGAAATTCCACCGGGCTGCGCCTTTAATCCGCGCTGCACGGTCAAGGGCCAGCGTTGTCTGGTCGAACGTCCGAGCCTGATGCCGGCCGGCGCGACGCGGGCGGCCTGCTGGCTGCACGACAGCGGCGGCGTCGGCGCCCCCATCCTCAAGGAGACGGTCGATGCCTGACGGCGGCAACGATTTTGTCCGCATCGAAGGGCTGAAACGCTACTTCGACGTCTCCGCGCCCTGGCTGGTGCGCAAGCTCGAAGGCCGGCCGCGCCAGGTCGTGCAGGCGGTCGACGGGATCGACATCGAGATCGCCAAGGGCGAGACCTTCTCGCTGGTGGGCGAGTCGGGCTGCGGCAAGTCGACGGTGGCGCGCCTCGTCGTCGGGCTCTATCCGCCGACGGCCGGCCGCATCGAGTTCGACGGCAACGACATGGCGGGCCGCCACAGCCGCTCCGACATGGCTGCGCTGCGACGGCGCATGCAGATGATCTTCCAGGATCCGTTCGCCAGCCTCAATCCGCGCTGGCGCGTGTTCGACATCATCGCCGAGCCGATCCGCGCCTTCGGCCTCTCCACCGGCAAGGCCGACCTCGAAGCCCGCGTAGGCGCGCTGCTGCGCCAGGTGAAGCTCAACCCGGCCGACGGCCGCAAATATCCGCACGAATTCTCGGGCGGCCAGCGCCAGCGCATCTCGATCGCGCGCGCGCTCGCCAGCGAGCCGGAGTTCCTGGTGTGCGACGAACCCACGTCGGCGCTCGACGTCTCGGTGCAGGCGCAGATCCTGAATCTGATGGTCGACCTGCAGCGACGGCTGCAGCTCACCTACCTGTTCATCAGCCACAATCTCGCGGTCGTCTATCACATCTCCACGCGGGTGGGCGTGATGTACCTCGGCCGCCTGGTCGAGGTGGCACCGACTGACACGCTGTTCCGGCGGCCCAAGCACCCCTATACGCGGATGCTGCTCGACACGATCCCCGACCTCGAGATGACGGGCCGCCAGCGGAGCCCGGTCGGCGGCGAGGTACCAAGCCCGATCAATCCACCCTCGGGCTGCTCGTTCCATCCGCGCTGCCCCTTCGCCAACGACCGCTGCAAGGCCGAGCGGCCCAAGGCGCTGCCGATCGAGGGCGGCACCGTGGCGTGCCACGCGATCGAGGAGGGGCGCTTGCCGGTCGAGGACCGGACCTACGCGCTCAATACCTGAAGGCGCCTGCGGGTCGCTGTTCCGTCGTCAGACCTGGTGTGCGTCGGTGGACGCCGAGCGTGCTTGATCTGTGGCGGGGCTCGCTTACGATCCGGCCCAACAATTTCAATGGAGATTACAGGATGCCGGTCATCAACCGCATTGCCTCGTTCCACAAGGACATGACCGCGTGGCGCCATGACATTCACAGCCACCCGGAGACGGCCTTCGAGGAGGTGCGGACGGCCGATGTGGTCGCCGAGAAGCTGGAAAGCTTCGGCATCGAGGTCCATCGCGGCCTGGCCAAGACCGGCGTCGTGGGCGTGCTGCGCTCGGGCACGTCCAATCGGGCGATCGGCCTGCGTGCTGACATGGATGCGCTTGACGTCCACGAGACCAACCAGTTCGATCACAAGTCGACGATCCCTGGCAAGATGCACGCCTGCGGCCATGACG
>JBILYJ010000102.1:0-13364 GCA_044377795.1 Reyranella sp.
TGAAGGGCGGGGTGAAGAGCGGCGATACGGCCGCCGCCTTGGATGCCTGCGCGGCCGTGGCCGAAGGCACGTTCGAGACCGCGTTCGTCGAGCATGCCTACATCGAACCCGAGGCCGGTTGGGCGCGCCGGGTCGGCGACCGGATCGAGATTCACGCGACTACGCAGACGCCCTACATGGACCGCGACGAGATCGCCAACCTGATGCGGCTGAAGCCGGAGGCTGTGCGCATCGTGCCGACGGCCTGCGGTGGCGGCTTCGGCGGCAAGCTCGACCTCTCGGTCCAGCCGCTGCTCGCCATCGCGGCCTGGACCTTGGGGCGACCGGTCGCGCTGGTCTACACGCGGCCCGAAAGCATGGCGGCCAGCACCAAGCGTCATCCGGCCCGGGTCACCGCACGTTTCGGATGCGATGCCGACGGCAAGCTCCTGGCCTGCGACGTGACCGCTCTCTTCGACACTGGCGCCTACGCGTCCTGGGGGCCGACCGTCGCCAACCGGGTGCCGGTGCATGCGATGGGCCCTTACGCCATTCCGAACGTGCGGACCTGGGGCGAAGCCTACTTCACCAACGGACCGCCGGCCGGCGCCTTCCGCGGCTTCGGCGTGCCGCAGGCCGCCATCGCTCATGAAGCGATGATGGACGAGCTGGCCGACCGGCTCGGCATCGACCGGCTGGAGTTCCGGCATCGCAACGCGTTGCGCGCCGGCGACATGACGGCGACCGGCCAGACGCTCGCCCATTCCGCCGGGCTCGCGCAGTGCCTCGACGCCCTGCGGCCGCATTGGCGGAAGGCCCACCAGGAGATTGCGGCGTTCAACGCGACGGGCGGCGCGCGCCGCCGGGGCATCGGCATCGGCTGCATGTGGTACGGGATCGGTAACACCTCGATGTCGAATCCTTCACGAATGAAGGTGGGCCTGTCGTCCGGCGGCACCCTGACGCTCTACAGCGGCGCACTCGACATCGGGCAGGGCAGCAACACCATCATGGTGCAGATCGCCGCCGATGCGGTCGGTCTTCCTGCCGACCAGTTCACGCTGGTGACGGGCGACACCGATCTCACCGCCGATGCCGGCAAGACCTCGGCCTCGCGCCAGACCTTCGTGTCGGGCAAGGCGGCGGAGAAGGCGGGACAGGATCTGCGCCAGCAGATCCTGCGGCTGGCCAATGCCGGCCCCGACGCGATCCTGTCGCTCGACGGTGCGACGCTTTCCGTGCGCGATGGCGCCGAGGTCCGGACCATCGATCTCGCCACGGCCGCACCGCTGATGGGCGAAGGCACGTTCGATCCGCCGACGACGCCGCTCGATGCCGACGGGCAGGGCGTACCCTATGCGACCTATGCCTTCGCGGCCCAGCTCGCCGAGGTCGAAATCGATGTCGAGCTGGGCACGGTGAAGGTCCTGCGCATCGTGGCCGCGCACGATGTCGGGCGGGCGATCAACCCGACCCTGGTCGAAGGCCAGATCCAGGGCGGCGTGGCGCAGGGGCTGGGCCTCGCGCTGATGGAAGAGTATCTGCCCGGGCGCACCGAGAACCTGCACGACTATCTTATCCCGACCGTGGGCGACGTACCCGAGATCGAGTGCCTCCTGATCGAGGATCGCGAGCCGCTGGGTCCCTCGGGCGCCAAGGGAATCGGCGAACCGGCCCTGGTGCCGACGGCACCGGCCATCCTCGGCGCGGTCCATCACGCGACGGGTGTGCGCGTCCACCGCGTTCCACTGCTGCCGCACCGCCTGCGCGAGGCCATCGTCGCTCTGAAGGGAAAACCACAATGAGCGACGACATCTCGCTCTCGGAGGCCGAACGTAGCGCCGGCATCGTGCGCTGCGATGCCTGTCCCGTTCTGTGCCGCATCCGTCCCGGCCGCGCCGGCGCCTGCGACCGCTATGCCAACGAGAACGGCGCGCTGGTACGGGTCGATCCCCTTCTGCTGCTGGCCAAGCCCGATCTCGCCCGCGTCGCCTTCGTCGAGGGCAGCGACGCTTGGCGCGGCGAACTGGGCAAAGGCGAGGGCGCCTTCGTCACCGGCATCGGCGCCACTACGACCTATCCCGACTACAAGCCGGCGCCGTTCATCGTCTCCTCGAAGCACGACGGCGTCGACATGGTCACCGTCGTGACCGAGGGAATCTTCAGCTACTGCGGCGTCAAGGTGAAGATCGACACCGACCGCTACCTGGGGCCCGAGCAGGCGACGGTGAGGGTGAAGGGCGAAGCGGTGGGCCATGTCACCACGGCCGAGTACGGCTCGCAGATGCTGTCGCTGGGCGGCGTGCATCATCTTACCGGCGGCAGCAAGAAGGAGGGCGTCGTCACCTGCGACACGCTGCTGGCGCTGTGCAATCGCGAGGCCGTCGAACTCACCATCGACGGCGGGTCGACGGTCGTGGTGCAGGCCGACAAGCCACCGGTGGTGAACGGCACGCTCGAGGAGCGCATGCGGGTCGGCTGCGGCTCGGCGGCGATCGGCATGTTCGCGCCGCAATGGAAGGACCACGTTGATGAGGTGATCGTGGTCGACGACCACATCACCGGCGTGCTGAGCGAGCATCAGGGCGGCGTCTTCCTCGACATGAAGCCGGCCGGCATCCGCGTGCGCGGCCGCCGCTCGACGCCGGGCCGCTACTTCCAGGTGGCCGAGCCGGGGATGGGCTGGGGCGGCACGAACGTCAGCGACCCGCTGGAGATCATCGAGAAGATCGATCCGAAGCAAGCCTGGCCGGGGCTCAAGCTGCTGATGGTCTCGACGACCGGCGAGCATTCGGCCTGGTTCACGCTCGACGGTGACTTGAAACCGCAGCCCGCCGAGATGCCCGCGCCGGTACGCCATGTCGTGGAACGCATCGCCGAGAATTGCGAGCCCGCTCTGTGCACCGTTCTGTTCATGGCCGGTGCCGGCGGCTCGCTGCGCGCCGGTGTCACCGAGAACCCGGTGCGGCTCACGCGCTCGGTGCGCGACACGCTGACCAAGGTCACGCTGGGCGGCGCACCGGCCTTCATCTGGCCAGGCGGCGGCATCACCCTGATGGTCGACGTAGCGCGCATGCCGGAGAATTCCTTCGGCTATGTGCCGACGCCGGCGCTGGTCGCGCCCATCGAGTTCACCTTGCGCGCCGACGATTACGCGGCGTTGGGCGGCTACGCCTCGCGCGCGGTCACGCTGGAAGACGTGATCGCTCGGCATAAGGTACGGATCGAATGAGCGCCGTCGCCGCCCGCCTCGATGACGGACGGCTGCACCTGCAGCACGGTCCGATCGACCTCATCGTCGAGGCGTTCGGCGTGCCGGACGAGGTCGAGCGGGCCTATGCGCAAGCCATGGATCGCTTCGTCGATATCCTGCCGACCCTGGTCGGCGAACTGAGCGTGCTGCGCCGGCCGGTCGGCGAGGCCTATCCCCTCCTGCAGGGGCCGGTGGCGCGGCGCATGGCCGAAGCCGTGTGGCCGCATCGCGCCCGCTACATCACGCCCATGGCCGCCGTTGCCGGCGCCGTCGCCGACGAGATGCTGCAGGCGCTGGTCCGTGGCCGCACGCTCGACAAGGCCTATGTTAACGATGGCGGCGACATCGCGATCCATCTGACGCCCGGGCAGAGCTTGCGTGCCGGCATCGTCGCGGGTTTAGTCTCTTCCCCATTCAGATGGGGAAGTGCCCCGTCATACGGGGCGATGGGGTCATGCGCGGCGCAGCACAGTATGACCCCTCCGTCGACGATGACGTCGACACCTCCCCATTTGAATGGGGAGGACGGGCACAAGACATTAGACGGCGTGGCCTTGCTCACGCACGACCGGCCGGTGCGTGGGATCGCGACCTCTGGGCGGGGCGGGCGGTCCTTCTCGCTGGGCATCGCGGAGTCCGTGACCGTGCTGGCGGCCACGGCGGCGGCCGCCGATGCCGCGGCGACTATGATCGCCAACGCAGTGAATGCCGACCATTCTTCCATCGAGCGCCGGCCCGCGTGCTCGCTCGATCCGGACAGCGATCTCGGCGAGCTGCTTGTGACGGTGGCGGTCGGTGACCTGCCACCGGTGATCGTGGCGGCAGCCCTCGACCGCGGCGCAGCGGAAGCGCGGCGGCTCAGGCTGTGCGGCCTGATCGACAGCGCGGCGCTGTCGCTCGAAGGACAATGGCGAATCGAAGCGGGCGGCACGCCGCTTGCTCTGTCGGAGGCGGGATGAGCGATCTGGTGAAAGTGCGGAAGTACGTGGCGACGGTCGAGGAGACTCTCCACGACTTCGGACCGGTGCTGGCGCGGCCGGTAACCAAGGCCGTGGTCGGCGGCGTCATCGCCAATCCCTATGCTGGCCGGCACGTGGCCGACATCCAGCCGATGATGAAGGCGCTGGAACCACTCGCGGTCGATCTCACTGAACGGGTGATGAAGATCCTGGGCGCCAGGGGCTCCGAGCTCGAGGCCTACGGCAAGGGCGCCATCGTCGGCCTGAACGGCGAGCTGGAACATGCCGCCCTGTGGCATCAGCCCAGCGGCTTCGGCATCCGTCACGCCATGGGCGGCGCCAAGTCGATCGTGCCGTCGACCGTGAAGGTGGCGACCGCCGGTGCACGCATCGACATTCCGCTGCATCATGTGACGGCGGCCTATGTTCGCAGCCATTTCGATGCCATCGAGTTCTGCGTGCCCGACGGGCCGCGGCCGGACGAGATCGTGTTCATCGTCGCCGCCTCGATCGGCGGCCGGCCCCATGCCAGGGTCGGCGGGCTGACGCCGGACGGGATCAAGCTGGGGGACGGGCAACGATGACCGACGATGCGCTCGCCGCCGCTCTGAAGGTAATGGACGACTATATCGACGGCCTGAATCGCCATGATGAGCCGGCCGTCAACGACGCCTGCAATTTCCCGCATGTGCGGCTGGCCGGCGGCAAGGTCGTCGTCTGGCCGAACCACGGCGACTACAAGCTGGGCGATTTCGTCGCCCGCGCCGGCGACGGCTGGCACCACAGCACATGGGACGAGCGCACGCCGATCCATGTCGGCCGCGACAAGGTTCATCTCAAGGTGAAATTCAGCCGCTGGCGCGAGGATGGCTCGTTGCTCGGCGTCTTCGAGACGATCTACATCGTGACCTTGCAGGACGGTCATTGGGGAATACAGGCACGGTCGAGCTTCGCCGACTGAGCGCTTGTGGGAGAGGGGCCGGCCTCGTTAGGGTCGGTCCACAGGGAATGGTTTCACTTTTTCAGAAGGGGGATGTCATGCTGACCCGCAATCGCCTGCTCGCCGGCACCGCCGCGCTCGTGGCGCTGTCGCTCGCCGGACCGGCTGCCGCACAGGCGCCGATCAAGATCGGCGAACTCAACAGCTACAAGGTCTTCCCGGCCTTCCTCGAACCCTACAAGAAGGGCATCGAGCTGGCGGTGGAAGAGGTCAACGCGGCGGGCGGCGTGCTCGGCCGCAAGATCGAGGTCGTGAGCCGCGACGACAACGGCAATCCCGGCGATGCCGTGCGCGTCGCCGAAGAGCTGCTGAGCCGCGAGGGCGCCGCGTTCCTGATCGGCACCTTCCCGTCGAATGTCGGCCTCGCCGTCGCCGACTTCGCCAAGCAGCGGAAGGTTCTGTTCATCGCGGCCGAGCCGCTGACCGACAAGATCGTCTGGGACCAGGGTAATGCCTACACGTTCCGCCTGCGCACCTCGACCTACATGCAGACGGCGATGCTCATTCCCGATGCCGTCAAGCTCAAGAAGAAGCGCTGGGCGATCGTCTATCCGAACTACGAGTACGGCCAGTCGGCGACGGCCGCCTTCAAGAAGCTCCTGAAGGAGAAGCAGCCCGACGTCGAATTCGTCGCCGAGCAGGCGACGCCGCTTGGCAAGATCGATGCGGGCGCCGTGGCGCAGGCCCTGGCCGACGCCAAGCCCGACGCGATCTTCTCCTCGCTGTTCGGTCCCGACCTCGCGAAGTTCGTGCGCGAAGGCCAGACCCGCGGCCTGTTCAAGGGTGTCGAGGTCTTCAACCTGCTGGCCGGCGAGCCCGAGTATCTCGATCCGCTGAAAGAGGAGTCGCCCGACGGCTGGTACGTCACCGGCTATCCGTGGAGCGAGCTCAAGACGCCCGAGCACACCAAGTTCCTCAACGCCTACCAGGCCAAGTTCAAGGATTATCCGCGGCTGGGCTCGGTGGTCGGCTATGCGACCGTGATGTCGGCGGCCGAGGCGATCAAGAAGGCGGGCTCGCTCGACCAGGAGAAGCTCGTTGCCGCCATGAAGGGCCTCACGCTGATGACGCCCTTCGGCATGATCGAGTACCGGCCGATCGACCATCAGTCGACCATGGGCGCCTATGTCGGCCAGATCGGCGTGAAGGACGGCAAGGGCTACATGAAGAACTGGCGCTTCGTCGACGGCAAGGACGCCCTGCCGAGCGACGCCGACGTCCAGAAGATGCGGCCGAAGAACTGACGGTGACGCAGTCACCGTCATCCCGAGCGAAGTCGAGGGATCTCGCCTGATGCAGGCGAGGTCTCTCCGCTCCGCGCTGAGTTTACCCCGAGGTACTCGAGGGGCGCTTCGGTCGAGACGACGATCTAAGCCGTGACTCTCGCCTCCATCCTCATCCAGCTGCTGAACGGGCTGGCGGCCGCCGCGTCGCTGTTCCTGGTATCGGCCGGCCTGTCGCTGATCTTCGGCGTCACGCGGATCGTGAATTTCGCGCACGGCTCGCTCTACATGCTGGGCCTCTACGGCGCCTATTCGCTGATCGAGTTCTTTGGCCGCACACCTCTGGGCTTCTGGGGCGCCGTCGTGCTGGCCGCCCTTGCCGTCGGCTTGGTCGGTGTCCTGATCGAGGTGCTGGTGCTGCGGCGCATCTATCGCGCGCCGGAGCTGTTCCAGCTGCTGGCGACCTTCGCCGTCGTGCTGGTGATCAAGGACATCGCGCTCTTCACCTGGGGCGCCGAGGACCTTGTCGGGCCGCGTGCGCCCGGCCTGTCGATCGCGGTCGAGATCATGGGGCGGCGCATCCCGGCCTACGACCTGCTGCTGATCGCCATCGGTCCCGTCGTTCTGGCACTCCTCTGGCTGCTGCTGACGCGCACGCGCTGGGGGGCGCTGGTCCGCGCCGCGACTCAGGACCGCGAGATGGTGGGCGCCCTGGGCGTCGACCAGGCCAAGCTCTTCACCTCGGTCTTCTTCGTGGGCTCCGTCCTCGCAGGCCTGGGCGGCGCGCTCCAGATCCCGCGCGAGCCGGCCAATCTCGAACTCGATCTCGCCATCATTGCCGATGCCTTCGTGGTCACGGTGGTGGGCGGGCTGGGCAGCATCGGCGGCGCCTTCCTGGCGGCCATCATCATCGGCGTTGCCAAGGCCTTCTGCATCGGCATCGGCACCGTGACCTGGTTCGGCTTCGAGGTGTCCTTCTCCAAGCTCACGCTGGTGGTCGAATTCCTGATCATGGCGCTGGTGCTGGTCGTGCGGCCCTACGGGCTGCTGGGCAAGCCGCAGGCCGCGCAGCGGGCGGCCGAACCGGCGCCGCGATTGCAGGTGCCGTCCTGGACCTTCGCGCTGGTCTGGCTGGTGTTGCTCGCCCTCGTGCCGCTGGCCGCCGATCGCTACACCACGATCCTGCTGACCGACATCGTCTGCTTTGCGCTGTTCTCCGTCTCGCTCCATTTCATCATGGGGCCGGCCGGCATGGTTTCGTTCGGCCACGCCGCCTATTTCGGCATCGGCGCCTATGCGGCGGGCCTGCTGATGAAGCGCTTCGGCCTGCCGATGGAAGCGGCGCTCCTGCTGGCGCCGCTGGTCGCCGGCCTGTTCGCCATTGTCTACGGCTGGTTCTGCGTGCGCCTGTCCGGCGTCTATCTCGCCATGCTGACGCTCGCCTTCGCGCAGATCAGCTGGTCGATCGTCTTCCAGTGGGATTCGGTCACCGGCGGCAGCAACGGCGTCTTTGGCGTCTGGCCGTCGCCGTGGCTCGCCGACAAGACGACCTATTACTATCTCGCGCTCGTCCTGTGCGGCGCCGGCATCGTCTTCCTGTGGCGCGTGCTGTTCTCGCCGTTCGGCTATGCGCTGCGGGCCGGCCGCGATTCGCCGCTGCGTGCCGAGGCGATCGGTATCGACCTGCGCGGCTTCCAGTGGGCGGCCTTCGTGCTGGTGGGCGCGCTGGCCGGTCTCGCGGGCGCGGTCTACGCCTTCTCCAAGGGCAGCATCTCGCCCTCCAGCATCTCGATCGCGCAGTCGACCGACGGGCTCATCATGGTCCTGCTGGGCGGTGTCGAGACGCTGACCGGTCCGGTGGTCGGCGCGGCGATCTTCACCTGGCTGCGCGACGTCGTGGCCCGCAACACCGAGTTCTGGCGTGCCGTGATGGGCGGCGTGATCCTGCTGATCGTGCTGCTGTTCCCGCAAGGACTCGTAGGCGGCCTGAAGGCGCTGGTCGCGCGCTGGCGGGAGCAGCGGGCATGAGCCACGCGATCCTCCAGGTCGAGGGGCTGCACAAGGCGTTCGGCGGTGTCCAGGCTGTGGCCGACGTCTCCTTCGCCGTGTCGGCCGGCGAGATGCTGGCGCTGATCGGGCCGAACGGCGCGGGCAAGAGCACCTGCTTCAACATGCTGAACGGCCAGCTCACGCCCGACTCCGGCATCGTGCGGCTCGAAGGCCGCGACATCGTCGGTCTGCGCCCGCGCGCCATCTGGCGGCTGGGCGTCGGCCGCACCTTCCAGATCACCGCCACCTTCGCCTCGCTCAGCGTGCGCGAGAACGTCCAGATGGCGCTCTATTCCCATGCCGGCCGGCTGCGCTCGCTCCTGTCGCGCTTCGGCGCGGCGTTCGGTGGGCAAGCCGATGCGCTGCTCGACCAGGTCGGCATGCTCGACCAGGCGGAGCGGACCTGCGGCGTGCTGGCCTATGGCGATCTGAAGCGGGTCGAACTCGCCATCGCCCTGGCCAACGAGCCGCGCCTGCTGCTGATGGACGAGCCAACCGCCGGCATGGCGCCGAAAGAGCGCGTCGCGCTGATGGAGCTGACGGCGCGGCTGGCGCGGGCCCGCAACATCGCCGTCCTGTTCACCGAGCACGACATGGACGTGGTCTTCACCCAGGCCGACCGCATCATCGTGCTCGACCGGGGTGTGCTCATCGCCGGCGGCACGCCGCCGGAAGTCCGGGCCAACCCCAACGTGCGCGCGGTCTATCTCGGGAGCGCGCATTGACGGCGCCGCCGATGCTCGAGGTGAAGGACCTGCACGCCTTCTATGGCCGCGCCCATATCCTGCACGGCATTTCGCTGGAGGCACGCGCCGGCGAGGTCGTGGCCCTGCTCGGCCGCAACGGCGCGGGGAAGTCGACGGCGATGAAGGCCATCATGGGGCTGGTGCCGCCGGCCCGCGGCGAGGTGAGCTTCGCCGGCCAGCGCATCGAGCGCCTGCCGCCCTATCGCATCGCGCGCCTCGGCCTCGGGTATGTGCCCGAAGAGCGGCGCATCTTCACCGAACTGTCGGTGATGGAGAATCTCGAAGTCGGACGCCAGGCGGCGCGGGCCGGCGTGCCGCTCTGGACGGAAGACAAGCTCTTCGCGCTCTTTCCCAATCTCGCCCGCATGCGCGAGCGGCCGGGCGGCCGCATGTCGGGCGGTGAGCAGCAGATGCTCACCATCGCCCGTACCCTGATGGGCAATCCGAGCTGCGTCCTGCTCGACGAGCCGTCGGAGGGGCTGGCGCCCATCATCGTCGAGGAGATGGCCAATTCCATCCGGGCGCTGAAGGGCGAGGGCGTGTCGGTGATCCTGTGCGAACAGAACCTGCATTTCGCGCTGGGCGTCGCCGACCGCGCCTACATCATCGAAAAGGGCCAGATCCGCTTCGGTGGTTCCATGGCCGAGCTGGCGGCCAACGAGTCCCTCCGCGAACAATATCTTTCGGTTTGAACCCATGTCCGCCCAGAGCAGATCAGACAGCACCTTTACCGTCGGCATCGATGTCGGCGGCACCTTCACCGACCTGCTGGCGATCGATCCGGCCACCAACGAGGTGAAACTTGCCAAGGTGCCGACCACGGTCGACAACCAGGCGATCGGCTTCATGGCGGCGCTGGCGGCGGCTGGCCTCGATCCCGCGCTGCTGCAGGCGGTCGTGCATGGCACGACGACGACCACGAACGCGCTGCTCGAACGCAAGATCGCCAAGGTCGGGCTGATCACCACCAAGGGCTTCCGCGACGTGCTCGAGCTGGGCCGTCGCACGCGGCCCCAGGCCTACGGCCTGCGCGGCACCTTCCGGCCGATGATCGACCGCGAGGTACGGCTCGAAGTGCCGGAGCGCATGGATGCCGACGGCAAGGTGCTGACGGCGCTCGACGAGGCCGCCGTCGCCGACGCCGCGCGAAAACTGCTGGCGGCGGGCTGCGAGGCTGTCGTCATTCATTTCCTGCACAGCTACATCAATCCGGCGCACGAGCGCCGCGCCGCCGAGATCGTGCGCGGGCTCTGGCCGAATGCCTATGTCACGGCGGGCCACGCAATCCTGTCGGAATACCGCGAGTACGAGCGCGGCGTGACCGCGGCTGTGAATGCTTCCGTGCAACCGGTGCTCGACCGTTACCTCTCGCGCCTGCGCACGGAGCTGAAGGCCAAGGGCTACGACCGCGACCTGCTGGTGATGCAGGGCAATGGCGGCACGATCTCGTCGCAGCTCATCGCCGAGGCGGCGGTGAACACGGTGATGTCCGGCCCGGCCTCGGGCGTGATGGCGGCGGCCTATACCGGCCGCGCCTCGGGCCATCCCAACCTGATCACCTACGACATGGGCGGCACCTCGACCGATGTCGGGCTGATCGAGAATGCCGTGCCGCAGGTCTCGGGCGAGCTCGAACTCGAATACGCCATGCCGATCCATGTGCCGATGGTCGACGTGCACACGATCGGCGCCGGCGGCGGCTCCATCGCCTCGGTCGATGCGGCGGGCATGCTGCGCGTCGGCCCCGAGAGCGCCGGCGCCCGGCCCGGTCCCATCTGCTACGGCCGCGGCGGGGACGAGCCCACGATCACCGACGCGAACCTCGTGCTGGGCCGGCTCAACCCCGACAAGTTGCTGGGCGTCGATCATCCGGTGACGCTCGACCATGTGCGTGGCCTCGTGCTGGAGAAGGTGGGGCAGCGGCTCGGCCTCGATGCCGAGGCAGCAGCCGCCGCCATACTGCGCATCGCCAACGACCGCATGGCCGGCGCGGTGCGCCTGGTGTCGCTGTCGCGCGGCCACGATCCGCGCGACTTCGCACTGTTCGCCTTCGGCGGCGCAGGTCCGCTGCATGCGACCGCGCTGGCGCGGGAGCTCGGCATTCCGACCGTGCTGGTGCCGGTGCGGCCCGGCATCACCAATGCGCTGGGCTGCGTCGTGGCCGACCTGCGCCATGACTATGTGCGCACCGTGAACAAGCCGCTGTCCGCGGTCGACGACGCCACGGTGGCGCGCATCTATGCCGAGCAGGCGGCCGAAGGCGAGGCGACGATCGCGCGCGAGGGTGTGCAGGTGCGCGAGCTGCGCCGCGTGCTCTCGGCCGACATGCAGTTTCAGGGGCAGAGCCACATCCTGTCGGTCGGTGTCGACAGCGCCGACATCGGTGTCGCCGGCCTGCACAAGGCTTTCGCGGCTGCCTACTGGCGCCGCTTCGGCATCGAGCTGCCGGAAATCCCGCCGGTCCTCGTCAATCTGCACACCGCGGTGATCGGCGTGCGGCCGGAAATCTCGCTGGCCACGCTCGCTGCAACGGATCGCGCGCCGACGCTCGAAGCCGCGAGGCTCGGCACGCGTCGCGTCTGGTTCAGCGACGGTTGGCACGACACGCCCGTCTATGCCCGCGAGAAGCTGCCGCTCGATGCCACGCTCGAAGGCCCGGCAATCCTCGAACAGCTCGACTGCACCACCGTCGTCGAACCGGGCGACAAGGTCCGGCAGGACAGGCTCGGCAATTTGCTGATATCAGTCGGCTAACGAATAAATCCGGAGGAAACGAAGATGAAGGTGACGGACGTCGTCTGCCACATCCTGAGCTGCAAGGTCGACAAGCCGTTCGTCTCGGCGCGCGGCTGGGTCTACGGCACGCGCTCGACCTGCCTGGTCGAGATCTCGACCGACGAGGGCATAACCGGCTGGGGCGAATGCTACGGCCCGGCCGCCGTCGCCAAGACCTTCATCGAAACGCAGTACAAGGCGCGCGTGATCGGCCGCGATCCGTTCGACGTCGAGGCGATCTGGGAAGACCTCTACAACAGGATCAAGGATTACGGCACGACCGGCATGGCGATCTCGGCCATCTCCGGCATCGACATTGCGCTGTGGGACATCATGGGCCGCGCCGTGAACAAGCCGGTGCACAAGCTGATCGGCGGCGCCTATCGCACCGAGGTGATTCCCTACGCGACCGGGCTCTACTTCATCGACATGAACCGCCTGATCGACGAGGCGGTCGAGGAAGCGCTGGAGTTCAAGCACGCCGGGTTCCAGGCGATCAAGATGAAGATCGGGCTGGGCGACCTGAAGCTCGATGCGAAGCGGGTCACGGCGGTGCGCGAGGCGATCGGGCCGGACGTGAAGCTCGCCGTCGACGCCAACCACTGCTTCTCGGTCCCCAATGCCATCAAGCTCGGCCGCATGCTGGAGGAACAGGACATCCTCTGGTTCGAGGAGCCGATCAGCCCCGAGGACCATGACGGCTACATCGAGGTGACGCGCGCGCTCGACATGGCGGTGGCCGGCGGCGAGAACGATTTCACCCGCTGGGGCTTCCGCGACGTCATCGCAAGGAAGGCCATGGACATCGTGCAGCCCGACCTTTGCGCCGCCGGCGGTTTCTCGGAATGCCGCAAGATCGCGACACTCGCCTCGGCCTTCGGCGTCGAATGCGTACCGCATGCCTGGGGTTCGGCCATCGGCCTCGCGGCCACGGTGCAGTTCCTCGCGGCCCTGCCGGATCAGCCGCCGGCCTTCCGCCCGATGCCGCCGATGCTCGAGTTCGAGCAGACGCCCAACCCGTTGCGCGATCACCTGGCGCAGGAGCCGATCGAGCAGAAGAAGGGCATCGTCAAGGTCCCGACGGGTCCCGGCCTCGGCATCGAGATCGATCGCGAGGTCCTGAAGAAATACAAGGTGGCTTAAGCTTGCCTCCCCAGTCATCTGGGGAGGTGTCAGCGTCTTACGCTGACGGAGGGGTCAAGGGGTCGCTCCGCAGATGACCCCTCCGTCGCCGTATGACGGCGCCACCTCCCCATTTGAATGGGGAGGGAAGGAGAATTCATGAAAATCGTCGACGTAAAGGCCTACCCGACCAGCTATCGCGTGCCCAAGGAGCTGCAGGTCTCGCTCGGCATCGGCACCATGACCAAGCGCGACTGC